>DATIQP010000211.1:0-10361 GCA_035470765.1 Polyangiaceae bacterium
GGGCGCCAGCGGCGTGCAGTCGTACGTCTCGGCCGGCGTCTTCCACGAGTGGACGATCTTCCACATGCTCGGCGGCCACGTCACGCTCGCGCCGAGCCTCGAGCTCGACTACGTGACCGCCCGTTCCATCGAGCGAACGACGGTCGGGCTGGGGCTTCGCGTCGCTTTCTACGGTGGCCCCAAATAGCGCAAAAATCGGCCCGCAACTTGCGTCGATCGCGGTTCGGTTGGTAACACTTGGAGGTCCGCCGCGCGCGGGCCGAAACGGTAGAACCGGAGGCATCATGGGCAAGGACTTGGACGTTTCGCGGCGAGAATTTCTCGGAGCGGCTGCCGCCGGCAGCGCCCTGATTCCCGGCTCCGCGGCGTTCGCCGCGATGGTGCTTGGCTCGAAGGTCGCTTCCGCGAACGGCGCCGCGGCGCCTCTGCCGCTCGGCGCGTCGCCTCCCGCGGGGTTCGTGCCCTTCAACGCGCCCGGCCGCGTGGTGCGCGTCAAGAAGGCTGGCTCCCTCCAGCCCAACCAGATCTATCCCAAGCCCGAAGACGCCAAGCTGATGCTCGAGCGCGTGATGACGGAGCTCACCGGCAAGCCCACGCTGGTGGACGCCATCAAGGCCTTCGTCCACCCGCAGGACAAGGTCTGCGTGAAGGTGAACGGCATCGCCCTCTCCAAGATGGCGACCAACAAGGAGCTCGTGCTCCCGTTCCTCGAGGCGATGATCGCCGCCGGCATCCCGGCCGATCAGATCACCGTCCTCGAGCAGTACCCGAGCTTCCTCGCCGGCACGCGCATCCACGCCGGCAACGTGCCCAAGGGCGTGAAGGTCGCCGTCCACAACAACGAGGACGCGACGATGGACTTCCGGATGATCCCGGGCACCGGCGTGCAGACGAAGTTCGTCCGCGTCCTGACCGAGTCGACGGCCCTCATCAACTTCTCGCTGGTGAAGGACCATTCGATCGCGGGCTACACCGGCGCACTCAAGAACATGACGCACGGCTGCACCATCAACCCGCACGACTTCCACCTGCACCACGCCTCGCCGCAGATCGCGCTGATGGCCGCGCAGGACGTCCTCAAGAGCCGCATGCGCCTGCACATCGCGGACGTCTTCAAGGTGACCGCGCACGGCGGCCCGCTCGACAAGATGCCGCAGTACCGGCTGCCGTACGAGGCCGTGATGGCGAGCACCGATCCGGTCGCGATCGACACCGTCGGCTGGGAGATCGTCGAGCAGCTGCGCGCCACCCAGCACCTGCGCACCCTCACCGCCGAGGGCCGCGCGCCGGCCTACATCGAGGCCGCGGGGACGCTCGGGCTCGGCGTCGCCGATCGCTCACGCATCCAGCTCAAAGACGTCGTCGCGTAGCTCCGGCCCCGCCGCGGGCCTCGAGGGGACAAGTGCCGCGAAAGCATCCCGATCCGGAAGACACCGTCACGATCACGCCGATCCGGACCGAGCCGCTTCCCCGCGGTGCCTCGTCCCAAAGCGGCGAGGCGTGTCTCGTCGAGATCTACGGCCAGGAGCTCGGCCGGCGCATCCCGCTGGCCGGCGGCACGTTCGAGATCGGCCGCTCGTCCAATTGCGATCTCTCGCTCGATCAGGACAGCGTCAGCCGGCACCACGCGCGCATCGTCCGCGCCAAGGACGGCAGCTACACCGTCGCCGATCTCGGCTCCACCAACGGCACCTACGTCAACGACGCCTCCGTGACCGAGCGGCCGCTGATCGACGGTGATCAGCTCAAGATCGGCCGGACCATCTTCAAGTTCATGTTCGGCTCGAACATCGAGACGAGCTACCACGAAGAAATCTACCGGCTGATGACGGTCGACGGGCTCACGCAGCTGTTCAACCGGCGGTACTTCAACGAGACGCTCGAGCGAGAGCTCAATCGCTGCCGTCGCTACAGCCGGCCGCTGTCGCTCTTCATCTTCGACGTGGACTTCTTCAAGCGCATCAACGACGAGTTCGGTCACGTCGCGGGCGACGCGCTGCTCCGCCAGCTCGCGCAGGTGGTCAAGCCGCGCCTGCGCCGCGAGGACGTGCTCGCGCGCGTGGGCGGCGAGGAGTTCGCCGTCATCCTGCCGGAGGTCGGCATCGAGGGGGCGCACGTCACGGCCGAGAAGGTGCGCGAGGTCGTCGCCTCGTCGACGTTCGTCTTCGACGACGCGGTCATGCCGTGCACGGTGAGCATCGGCGTCGCGGAGTACGACGGCAGGACCGAGCCGAAGGACCTCTACGCCCGGGCGGACGCCGCGCTCTACCAGGCCAAGAACGCGGGCCGCAACCGGGTGGTCTGAGGCGTCACGGCGAGCTCGCGGGGCACGCGCTGCAGTCGTCGACCTCGGCGCCTTGCGTGATCCAGAGCCGGATACGCTCGAGCTCGTCGAGCGTGAGAGGGGAACGGAGCCACGGCATGCGCGTTCCCACGCGATCGCCCAGCCGCTGCGCCTCGTCGGCGGGCGCGAGCGCGCCCGGCCCGTAGTCGAACGGCGCCGTCGTCGGCCGGCACGCCGTGTACGGGACCGGGCCCGCGCTGGCCGCGTCTCCGTAGGCGAGCAGCTTGTACATGAGGAAGCTGTCGCCGGGGTTGCCCGGATCGATGATCGGCATGCCCACCGGGAACACGTCCTGCGGCGCGAGCGGCTGGCCGGCGAGCGCGGTGCCGTTCGCCTCGCGGGCGACCACGCCGACGGCCGTGCGGCGCAGGCCGTCCTCCGTGTCGAGCGCGAGCCCCATCAGGCCGGCGTCCGGCGAGGCGTTGTGACAGTCCGCGCAGGCGCCCCGCTGCGGCACCGTGCTCCCCTGGACCGGGATCGGGACGCGCAAGATGGGCATCACGTCTGCGCAGAAGTCGATCTTGGGCGGCGCGGGCACCCCGGCCGGCCCCGTCACGGTGAAGCCGATCGGCCGCGTGCTCGGGTCCATCGTCGCCCCGTCGATCGCGCGCAGGCCGAAGGCGCCGGCCTCCGCGGGGATCGGGAAGAAGACCTCGTAGAACTGGTTCACCTGCAGCCACGGCTGCCCCGGGTTGGGGTTCGACAGCGTGACGACGCGCGTGACCGGATCGTACTGGATGATGGGCGAGTCGGGCGCGCCGCCGGATTCGTCGCGCAGCGCCACGCTCTGCCGGTTCACCCAGAGCGAGTTCAGGAAGCGGTCGAACGCGATCTGGATGACGCCGTCCTGCGGCAGCGCCTGCGTGACGCCGACGTTCGCCCCCACGACGTGGATGGTGGGGCCGGCCTTGTTCTCGTCGCGCTGCGTGAACGCGTCGCACGCGCCCGCGGAGAGGGAAGCGGCGAAGACGGCGAGGGCGAGCCCCGCGAAGCTCAGCTCTCGGAGTACGTGTTGAGCTGCTCGCGCATCACTTCTTCGGTGATGCCCGTGCGGATGCGGTCCTTGAGGCAGTCGGCCAGCGTGATGAGCAGGTCGTCGACGCCCTTGTCCTCGATCAGCTTCGCCAGCATCTGCTTGGCTTCGCGACTCTCGTCGCCCCGGAGGAACTGACGCACCGTATCGAGCGAGATCTCCCCCTGGAAGTCCAGGTACAGATTGTCCAGAAGGTATGCGACCAGCTCCTTCACGTGCGTCCTCCTTCCGAAGCAGGCGTACTGCCTCGGAGGAATGGCTATAGCTTCCCGCCGCCGCACTGCGCAATAAACTTCGGACGACGAATGTAAAAAACTCCATGGGAATCAGCGGCATTGGGAGAGTGCCGCGTCGCCGGGCTGGTGGCAGACGAGGCAGGGCCGAGGGTTGCGGCGCAGCTGCATCCCGCAGCCGGAGACGAAGCCCGCCGGGTGGATGTCGAAGCCGGCCCCGATGCCGGCCCCGCCGTGGCACGCCACGCAATCGCGCTCGACGTGGCAGGAGACGCAGGCGCTGAGGTTGCGCTGGGCCTCGAAGGCGTGGTGCCCGGGGCCGCGCACCGGGGAGCTCCAGATCGCCTGAGGCGGGTGGAAGCGAGCCGCGCTCTTGACCGCGGCCGGGCTGCTCTCACCGACGCCCGCGCGCAGGTGGCAGGTCACGCAGAAGCTCTGCTCGCGGTGGCAGCTCTGGCAGCGCTGCATCTCCATGCGCGCCTCGACGGGGTGCATGCTCAGGTAATCGTTCGGGTGCACCCGGCGCGGCCGCACGCGCCCGTCGTGGCAGTCGGTGCAGAAGTCCTCCTTGTGGCAGTTGGCGCAGAACTGCGAGTCCGCGCCGGCCACGGTCTTGTGGCGCTCCACGAAGTCGGGACCGTGCTCGGCGTTGTGCAGCCAGCGCGGCGGGAGGAGCTTGCCCGACGCGAAGACGCTCCGGATGACCCCGCCCTGCGACGCCGGCGCGCGCACGTGGCAGGTGTCACACGCCGCCTTCGCGTCGCCGCGCGCGAGCGCGTCGGGCATCTGGTGGCAGCGGAAGCAGCCGCGCATGCGCGGCATCTGGTCGCGGGTGGCGAGCTCGAGCTCCTGCACCGCGCCGTGGCACTGCGGGCAGCCGATGTTTCGTACCGCGTGCTTCTGGTGCGAAAAGACCATGTTCGGCCGCGGGATGACGAAGTCGGCGACGCGGTTGCCGTCGCCGTCCTTGTAGCCGGCGTGGCAATAGGCGCATCGGCCCGATTCGTCCGGGCCCGGCTTCACCGCGTGGAGGTCGCTGTGGTCGCTCCGGTGGCAGCCGTCGCAGGCGACGCCCTTGGGGACGAGCTCGTCGCTGGCGCTGTTGCTGGTGGCGGCCCCCGCGTGACACGAGGTGCAGCCCTGGTGCAGGCCCTGGACGTGGAGCTTGTGGTTGAAGCGGAGGGTCAGATCCTGCGAGGGGAAGATGACGTCGCTCGGCCCGGGGTCGTCGTCGAAGGAGCCCGGCGGGAGCAGGCGCGTGGGGACCTTCTGATCGCCGGGCAAGGGGGCGAGGCCGGAGCGATGGGGCGTCGCCGTTGCCGTCGCCGTCGCCGTCGCCGTCGCCGTCACCGAGGCCGGATCCGCTCCAGCGACCGCGGCCGCGAGGACCATCGCCATGACGAGGAGCAGCCACGCCGTCGCCGATCGACTCATTCGGTGTTCGAGTCCGAACTCTCGCCTGCGGCTCGAGCGTGCGGCACTCATTTCGTCACCGCCAGGCTCAAGTAGGCGACGAGGCGCATGCGGAGGCCGACGAGCGCGTTGATCTCGTTCTCCCACTCCAGGCCCACCTGCGAGCCGTGGAGGAAGCGGTAGCCCGCGCCCAGCACGTAGCCGAACGACGCGGCGCTGCGGTCCGGGCGGAGCTTGTCCTCCCACTGCCAGAGGCCCACGCGCCCGTGCACCACGTAGCGCGCGTCGAGCACGCGCTCGCCGAAGACGTCGCCGCCGACGCGATCGCCGCCGTCGCCGAAGTTTCCGCTCGCATCGAGCGAGACCATCGTGTCCTTGCGCCGGAAGCGCGCGCCGAGCGAGCCGCCGCCGTTGAAGCTCACGGCCGCGACGGGGCCCGGGATCGGGTCGGTCAGCGGCTGGTTCTGGAAGACGCGCACGTGCCCGCCCGCCGACAGCGACCACTTCTTCGTCGCGTCGACGAGCACGCGCCCGCCGACGTCGTTCATCGGGTACTGCGCGAAGAAGTTCCAGATGGAGTCGGCGTCGTAGGTGGGCTGGAAGTAGTCGTAGTCGAGGCTCGCGGTGACCTTCTTGCCGAGGTAGACGTCCGCCGTCGCGAAGAGGCTGGTCATCGTGTTGGCGTAGAAGTCGTAGACGAGCCCGCCGGCGAGCCCGCCGATGCCCGGCGCGTTGGCGTTCAGCGAGTAGCCGAGCCTCTCCTGCGAGATGCGCGTGCCCGAGTAGGTGACCGGGCTGAGATCGCCGTTGGAGAACTGCGACACGATCGAGTCGTTCGTGTTGTAGACGCGGCGGTACGACAGCCGCCCGTGCAGCCACGACACGCCCGCGGTCTCGATCGCGGCGCCGACCGCGGGCGCGACGTCGTTCTGCGCGAAGGAGGGGTACGCCGACGGGTCGAAGCCCGAGCGGTCGCCGCGCCAGACGCCGTCGGCCTCCCAGCGGCCGAGCGGGCCCGAGAGGGGCATCCCTCCGCGCACCTCGAGGCCGCCGTAGGCCTCGAGCGCGAGGAACGCGGGCGTGGTGACGCGAAGCTGCCCGCCGTCGAACGACCACCAGCCCATCGCGTCGGTGACGTACTGCCGGCCGAGCTTGAAGCCGAGCAGCCCGTGAAAGAACCGGCGGCCCTCGACGTAGGCGTACATGAGGTCGACCGGGCCGCGCGAGAAGCCGGGCACGGCGCGCGACAGGATCGCGGGCGTGGCCTCCTCCGCCGCCGCGCCGTAGTCGGCGTCGTAGCGCAGGCGCGCCCGGAAGAAGAGATCGGGCTTCTTCTCCTGGCCGGCCTCCTGCGCGCGATCGAGCAGGTCGTACGCCGACACGCCGAGCGTCGTCGTGAGGCGGCTGCGCATGAGGATGGGCGTGCCCGTCGGGCTGCGCACGTCGTAGAACTGCGAGGCCGTGTCGCTCGATACCTCGGCGTCGAGCGCGCGCGCGCTCCTCGGCCAGGCGGCCGCGCCCCCGAGCAGGCACACGACCACGATCGCGCGCCCGCGCATCACGGAGACGGCTCTGGGCTCACGCGTCGGAGGCGCGCTTGCCGCCGAACTCTTTCGTCAGTCGATCGTCGTACGTGTCGGCCACGGCCGAGAGGTGACGGATCATCTGCTCCACCTCGCCCTCGTCGAGGTTCTCGGCGGGCCGCTCGGAGACGGCGACGACCTTGTCGCTCATCACGCCGAACCACGCGTTGGCGAGGCCGCCCGCGTTGAGCTCGAGCAGGCGCTTGTAGAGCGGCTCGCGCGCTCCCTCGGCCATCACCATGACGGGCGAGGCGACGCGAAGGAACGTCGCCTTCTGCTCGGCGCGGTGGACGACGGTGACGAGGATGGACGCGCTCCCACGCATGAGCGTGTAGGTGGCCTGGTCGTCGGTCTCCTTGACCTTCGCCTGAGCTGGGTCGAGGCCGAGGCGGCCGAGGGTGGCCTCCACGGTCTGTTTCGTACGGGAAAAGAGCTGCTCCAAGGGACCCTCCACGGCTCGGCAGCATCGTCCCTCTCCCTCGGCCTTGTCAAACATGACTACGCCAAGCCCTGCTTTTGTGGCACCCTTGGCCCAGATATGGCCGACCAACAGCAACGCTACCGCGTCGTCGAGAAGCTCGAGTCCGGCGGTATGGCGGAAGTGTTTCTCGCCGAGAGCGAAGGCCTGCAAGGGTTCCGCAAGCAGGTCGCGATCAAGCGCGTCCTGCCGCACCTGTCCGAGAAGAAGAAGTTCATCTCGATGTTCCTCGACGAGGCGCGCCTGTCGGCGCAGCTCTCGCACTCGAACTGCGTCCAGGTGTTCGACATCGGCGTCGGCGACAACGCCTACTTCATCGTCATGGAGTACGTCGACGGCGCCAACCTCAAGGCCGTCGCCGAGTGGCTCAAGAAGAGCGGCCAGGCGTTCCCCGTGCCGGCGGCCTGCTACCTCGCGATCGAGATCTGCAAGGGCCTGGTCTACGCGCACGAGCTCAAGGACCCGAACACCGGCGTGGCGATGAACATCGTCCACCGCGACATGTCCCCGCCGAACGTGCTGCTCACCAAGCACGGCGAGGTCAAGATCGTGGACTTCGGCCTCGCGAAGGCCAACTCGCAGCTCGAGAAGAGCGAGCCGGGCATCATCAAGGGCAAGTTCTCCTACCTGTCGCCCGAGGCGGCGATGGGGCAGGAGGTCGACGGGCGGACGGACATCTTCGCCGTCGGCATCATCTTGTGGGAGCTGCTCGCCGGCCAGCGCCTCTTCCTCGGCGACACGGATTTCCAGACCGTCAAGAAGGTCCAGCAGGCGCAGATCCCGCCCATCTCGAACATCAACCGGAACGTGCCGCCGGAGCTCGAGAAGATCATCAACCGCGCGCTCGCTCGCGATCCGGCGCAGCGCTACGGCAACGCGCGCGACCTCGCCCGCGAGCTGACGAACTTCCTCTTCCACTACGGCCAGGCCGTGAGCGCCTTCGACGTCGCGCAGCTGGTCATCAGCGCGATGAAGGAGCGGGCCAAGAAGAAGCCCGTTCAGGGCTCCATCATCGACAAGCTCATCGAGGAGGCGCTGCTCGAGTTCACCTCGCTCGGCGACGACGACAAGGGCGGCGGCGGCAAGGGGCCGAGCCCCGAGGAGTCGCAGGCGCAGGCGCCGCTCAACCTCGGAGAGTTCGTGGACCCGAAGGGCTGGCTCGACGAGATGCAGCTCGACATCGGCGGCGCCAAGGCCTCGCCGTCCAGCGACGCGCTCCGCGGGCTGCCCTCCAACATCACCGCGGGCAACCTGTCGGCGCTCGAAGAGGACGATCTCGCCGGCAAGAAGCTGGCCCCGCAGTCGTTCGGCTCCGCGCCCAAGGCGCAAGCAGCGCCCGTGTCGTCGCCGTCGTCGTCGGGGCCGCTCGCGCCGCGCTCCGGTCCCGGCCCCGCCGCGCCCATCTCGTCGTCCGCGCCGCTCTCCACGGCGAAGAGGGGCGCGTCCAGCGCGATCATCGGCGTGCTCGTCGTGCTCGTCGCCTTCGTCGCGGTGGGCGTGGCCTACGCCGCGCACATCATCCCGCACTGAGCCGTCACCCCGCCTGCATCGGCAGCCGGAGCCGGAAGCAAGCGCCCTGGCCGCTCGCGACGAGCTCGAGCTCTCCGCCGTGCGCGCGCGCGGCGCGCCGGGCGAGCGCGAGGCCGAGGCCTGTGCCGCCCGGCCGCTGGGTGACGAGCGGCTCGAACAACGTGTCGCGGATGGCCTCCGGCACTCCGGGGCCGTCGTCGGAGATATCGATCACGAGGGCGCCGCCGTCGATGCGCGCGCGCGTCGTGATGCGGGGCGCGCGTGGCGCAGCGGCCTGGATGGCGTTCTCGTAGAGGATCCGAAACGTCCGCGAGAGGAGCACCTCGTTGCCGAGCAGCGACGTCTGGGGATCGAAGTCGTCCTCGAACGTCGCGGCCCCGAGGACGTCGCGCCGAGCGTCCGCGAGCGCGCTGCCGAGCAGCAGCGGCGCGGCCTGGACGTGCTCGCCGCGCGCCAGCGCCAGGAGCGTGTCGATGACGTCCTGGGCGAGCCGCGCGTTGCGCTCGATCTTCAGGATGTGGCTCTCGGCTCTCGCCTCATCCGCCCCGCGGAGCAGCTCCGCGCTCGCGTGGATGACCGCGAGCGCGTTGCGTAGCTCGTGCGCCGCTTCTCCCGCGATCTCCCCTAGGAGCGCAAGCCGCAGCGTACGCTCGTGGTTCGGATCTCCCCCGTGGTCGGCCATCGTTCACCTGCCCGGCGGTCTCTCGCCGTGATCTCCCAAAATAGCACGGCTCGACGCGCGAGCCGAAACGCCGCGCTACTCCAATCCGGTCGCGACGTGGGCCCGAAAACCGGCTAGCCTAACGATCCGTCCAGTGGCTTCCATCCGCCCGGTGCCGAACGAGTCCAAGATCCCGCTCGGGTCCACCCTCGTCGGAAAGTACAAGATCACGCGCGAAATCGGCCGCGGTGGGATGGCCGCCGTGTACGAGGCGGAGCAGCTCGCCCTCGGCAAGCGCGTCGCGATCAAGATCCTCGCGGCCGAGCTGACGCACTCCAACATCGTCATCGAGCGTTTTTTTCGCGAGGCGCGGGCCGCCGCCAGCATCCAGAGCCCCTACATCGTCGACGTCTACGACTCGGGCCGCCTCGAGGACGGCCGGCCGTTCATCGCGATGGAGTTCCTCGACGGCGAGTCGCTCTACGATCGGATGGCGCGCATCCGCCTCATCGACCCGCAGACGACGGTGCGCATCATGGCCCACTGCGCCAAGGGCCTGATGAAGGCCCACGCCGCGGGCATCGTCCATCGCGATCTCAAGCCCGAGAACATCTTCATCGTGAAGAACGAGGACGGTGACGAGCTGGCCAAGCTGCTCGACTTCGGCCTGGCGAAGTTCTACGCGCCGATGAAGACCGACGAGAAGACCGCGCGCCTCACGCGCGAGGGCGCGGTGTTCGGTACGCCGGCGTACATGTCGCCCGAGCAGGTCAAGGGGCAGGGCAACGTCGATCACCGCGCGGATCTCTGGGCCCTCGGCTGCATGGCCTACGAGTGCCTCATCGGCCGCCCCGTGTGGAACACCGATCAGGGCGTGGCCATGACGTTCGCGGCGATCGCCACCGCGCCGCTGCCCATCCCCTCCAAGGTCCGGCCCGACCTGCCGCCCAAGTTCGACGACTGGTTCAGGAAGGCGCTCGAGCGCGATCCGAACAAGCGCTTCCAGTCCGCCAAGGAGCTGGCCGACTCGCTGAAAGAGGCGCTGCTCGGGCCCGCGGCCGGGCCGGCGGTTTCGTTCATCAACCT
>DATIQP010000212.1:0-5438 GCA_035470765.1 Polyangiaceae bacterium
GGGTCGAAGAAGCGGCGCTGCTTCGGATCGCTGCCGCCGCCCGGACCGCCGTGCACGAAGACCGCGGGCTTGCCGTTCGGGTTGCCGGACTGCTCCCAGTAGAGAGTGTGGACCGGCGAGACGGCGAGCATGCCGCGATCGAAGGGCTCGATCTCCGGGTAGAGCGTGCGCCGCGCGTCGTCGCGTGGCTGCGTCGCTTCGGCGTTCGGAAGCTCCATGACCCGGCGATGGTAGGGCAGCCGCGCCCGCGTGCAAGGGCCACGCGGCAAGTCGCGCTGCAGCTCAGCCGCGTTGCCGGGCCGCCCGTGACGGCGCAGCGACGCTCTCCTGTTCGTCGCTGCGGGGCGACGTCGCGACGCGGAGCTTCTCGTCGAACGCTTGCACGCGCGACAGCCCGCGCTCGCTGACACGATAGAAGACCCCGCCCTGGTCGTCGATCTCGAGCACGACGTGATCGGGGTGGGTCTTGGCGAGCTCGGTCAAGAGCGCGTCGGCCTGCGCCGTCGACACGCCGAGCGCCCCGGCCACGCCGGGCGCGGTGAGGATGCCGCCGCGGTTCTCGGCGAGCGAGAAGATGGCCTGCACTCGCGTCTCGCGCTGCTCGGCGACGCCGGTGCTCTCGAGCGAGCGGCCACCGCGCAGCAGCGCGATCCCGATGACGAGCGCGAAAAGCAGGATCGGCACGCCGACGAGCCAACCCGCGAGGCCGCCGGGGAAGATCGCCTGCAGGAGGCCGAGCAGGGCGAGGCCCACGACGAGCCCGCTCCCGATGACGATCCATCCGAAGACGCGCGCGAGCGTGCCGCCGAGGATGGAGCCCTTGCCCGCGAGGTTGGTCGCCTTCGTCGCGAGCGGCACGCGGGGAGCCCCGCAAGCGGTGCAGTATGCGAGCACGCCGCGGTACACGATGGGCGCGTTGCGCCGGCAGCTCGGACACGTGGCGGGAAAGGCGGATGGCGGGGACAACGGGGGCAGCTCTCCCGCACGCAAGTTGCGCATGGCGCGCGGGACGTCAAGGGTGGAGGTCTCTGCTATGCTTACCGGGTCCATGTCGAATCAGGACTGGGTGCTGCTTCGCCGCTACGACGACGGCCTGAACGCGCAGATCGCCCTGGATTTCCTGCGCGATCACGGCGTGCCGGTCGCGCTGCGCGGCAACAGCGGGGTGACGGCGGTGCTGAACCGCTTCGACACCGTGCTCGACGTGCGGCTCGTCGTTCGCGAGCGCGATCTCGCCCGCGCGCTCGAGACGCTCCACGCGCTCGAGTCACCGGGCGTCATCGAGACGCCGGAGGAGGCCGGCCCGTCCTCGGGCCATCCGTACCGCGACGCCCGCGCCCTCGCCCAAGAGCCCATGCCGCGCTACCGGCGCGCAGCGTTCGCGCTCGCGCTCATGCTCCCCATCGGCGCAGGGCACTTCTACGCGGGCGAGAGCGCGGCGGGCGGGCTCTTCGCGGTCGCCATCGCCGCCGCGAGCGTCACTGCCGTCGCCGGGCACACGACGCAGCCCATCGTGGCCGCCTTCTTCGTCGTCGCGTGCGACGCGATCGGCGCGCTCGGCGCCGTCGCCCGTCACAACGCGTCGGAGCCCGCCTCGCGCGGCGCGCAGCTACTCCGATCCGCGGCGGGCGTCGCCCTCGCCGTCGCGCTCTCCTTCGTCGTAGGTTAGCGGCGAACGCGCCTCCGCCGCGCACGAGCGCAGCCCGCGGAACGAGCGCCACCCCGCGTGCTCGTCGCGCAGGGCGTACGCCCAGCCCCCCGCGATGTGCGCGCGCGCATCGGGGTGCGCCCGCAGGTACGGGTGCGACTCCGCCGCGCATGCGTCCGCGCTCAGCGACGCCAGGTAGCGCTCGTCGAGCGGGCGGCCGGCGCTGGCGCGGTCGAGGTTCGTCCTGGCGACCGACGCGTCGGCGTCGAAGAACGACGCGGCGCCGGTCACGCAGACGAGCGCGAGGGCTGCGGTCGTCGCGTAGCCGCGCCAGGTCGTGCGCAGCGACTTGACCATCGTGAGCGCGAGGACGACGGCGACCGCCGCGGCCACGACCGCCACGCCCATTCGCTCGAGCGTCGCGCCGTAGGCCTGCTCGTAGACGCGGATCCGCAAGAAACAGGACGCGAGAGTCGCCCCCGAGAGCGACAGCAGCGCGCACTCGAGCGCCGCCATGCGCCGGGAGCGATGCTCGCCGAGGAGCAAGTGACCGCCGAGCACGAGGCCGACGCTGAGTGCCGCCACCATGAGCAACTGCAGGACGCCGGCGTGCAGGTACGAGGCGTACGTCTCGCCCGCCTCGCGCACCGCCGAGTGGCCGCCGAAGCCGTGCCGCGCGCTCACGGCGACGTAGCCCAGGAGGACGACGGTGACCTGGCCGAGCGCGAGCGACCATGTGAGCGGCGCGACCCAGGGAGAGCTCTTCGGCGTCGCCATCGCGGGCGCACCGTCGCCCTCCGTTCGATAAGGCGGCGGCCAGTACGCCGGGGCCTGCACGCGCGGGGCGTGAACGAGGCCGCGGCCCTGCGCGGCGATGGAGATGCCGATCGCGACCGTCCAGAGAAGCGTGCAGAGTGCAATCGACACGCCGGTGCCGAGCCTCGCGTACGCGAGCCCGAGCGCGGCCACGAAGTCGTCGTCGAACGACAGCAACAGCAGGAAGGCGAACGTGAACGGCGCGCCGAGCAGCACGCCGACGACGGTCTTGCCGAGCGCGCTCGGCGGCAGGCGCAGGCCGCGCATCCTCGCCGCCGAGGCGATCGACGCCGGCACGTGGAGCACCGCGCGGAGCGGGCGCCCGGCCACGTCCGCGAACGCGACGTCCTCGCGCACGAACGCCGGAAGGAGCGCGAGCAGCACGAACCACGCCGGCAGCGCCCACCCGAGCGCCCAGTCGCTCGCGTGCAGGACCGGCGCGAGGCCGAGCAGGACCAGCCCGGCGCTCGCGAGCCACCCGCGCGCCCCGATGCGGCGCCCGCGGAAGAGCACGAGCGCCGCGGCCGCCGCCCCGGCGCTCCAGATCGCGAGGTTGACGCCGATCGAGGCGTGCCGGAAAAGAGCGTGGGTGAGCGCCCCCGCGAGGAGCGCGGCGCCGAGGCGGCGGCGCGCCTCGCGCTCGTCAGTGCGCGTCTCCGCTGCGGTGGGTTGAGCTTCGGCGATCCAGGGCGCGGTGTCTTGCATGGCTACCTGGGTTTACGGCCGCCGGGGGGGCTTCGTATCGACCCGATTCGTGAGCGGTCGCCAACCGAAGGTGAGCGGTCGCACCGCCGGTGATGGTGGGCCACCCCGGGCTAAAGCCCGGGGCAGGCAGAAGATCGATTGTCGGCCCAGTCAAAGCCCGCCTGCGGCGGGCTCGTTAGCAAAGGACGCCAGGCGCGTGTCGCGAGTCCGCCGAAGGCGGACTTGAGCCAGGATATCTCCATGCGTTCTTTCGCCTGCCCCGGGCTTTAGCCCGGGGTGGCCCAAACGATCTGGACATGGTTGTATCGAGGCGAGAGGCGCGAAGCATGTATCTCGTCGCCGTGTGCGGGCTCGCGACCTCGGTCGAGCAGGAGGCTCTCATCCTCGCCTCCGAGACCGGCGTGGCGGCGTACGAGACGCGGCTGCGCCTCTCACGCGGCCTGCCGGCGATCGTCCTTCGAACGGCCGACAAGGACGCGGCGGTCGCCCTGCTCGGCCGTCTCCGCGCGCGCGGGCACGAGGCGGTGGCGTGCGACGAGGCAGCGGTGGCGAGCGGCGAGCGCATCGTCCACGTCCGCAACTTCCGCCTGGGCGCCGATGCGCTCGAGGGCGACACCGCGAGCCTGCCCTACTCCTCGATGCTGGCGCTCGTGCGCGCTATGCGCCCGCTCCGCACCGACGTGACCCAGAAGATCGCCGAGCGCCGCTTCCGGCCGGGAATGGCCATCGCCACGGGAGGAGTCGTCCTCACGAAGAAGGTGACGCGCGAGGTGAGCCGCACCGAGCGCGACAAGGAGGACGTGCTCTACCTCTTCGCCACCGGCTCGCCGCCGTGGCTGCTCGCCGAGCGCCGCCTGGTCTACGCCTCGCTCGAAGGGCCGGCGCCCACGCAGCGCGAGAACTTCGTGCGCGTGGTGAATGAGCTCCGTGAGCGCGCGGGCCTGGTCCCGTACGACGAGCGCCTCGTGGCGTTTCGCCCGCAGAACGACGAGCCCGACCTCGCCGAGCGTGACCTCGAGCTTCACGCTCACGTCCTGGCGCTCGCCCTGCACTCACGCGCGAAGCGCCGATGACTACCGAGCGTGGAGGGGCGCGCGAGGGCGGCGAGCGAGCTCCAGCGCCGGCGCATCACCACGACGCTCGCACCGGCACCGGGCTCTGCGTGATGCCCGACACCCCCAGCTGCCCAGTTTCGGCTCCATTGGTGCACCCGGGCGCGTCGCAGGTCGAGTTCGAACCCCAGCACCAAACGCTTCGGTCGCGCTCGACCGCGCACGTGTGCGCGAATCCCAGACCGATCGCGATCGTGTCGCCGAGGCCCTCGACCCGGACGGGCGCGAGTGTCGACAGAAACGTGCCGTTGCCGAGTTGGCCCATGCCGTTGGCGCCCCAGCACCACACGCTCGCGTCGTCGACAAGTGCGCACGTGTGGCCGCCGCCCACTGCGATCCGGGCCACCTTGCCGGGGAGCCCGAGCACCCTCGCCGGCGCGCCTCGGCTCACGGTCGTGCCGTCGCCCAGCGCTCCGGCGCCCCAGCACCAAGCGTCGCCCGAGACGTCCACGGCGCACGTACGCCAAGCGCCGGCGGCGATCGCCACGAAGCCGACCGAGGCCTGCACTCGCACGGGGGTCCCGCTCCCTGCGGACGTCTCCGGAGCCGTTCCGTCGCCGAGCTGACCGTCGATGTTGGAACCCCAGCAAAAGGCAGCTCCGCTCGCGTCGAGCGCGCAAGCGTGTCCCGGGTACCCGTTGCTTGCCGCAGCGATGGCCACGACATTCGCGAGGCCTGGGATGATGACGGGAGGATCGGACCAGCTCACCGGAAGCAACGGCACGTTTCCGAAGCACCGCACCGCTCCGTCCACGCCTAGCGCACAGGCAAACGCTTCGCTGCTTCGCACGGCGATGCTCTCTCCAACGTCGGGCGCCCAATCCTTTGGCGCATTACTGGCCGTGTCCCAACAGCGGACCATGCCACCTGTGACGACGGTGCACGTGTAGCCGCCGCAAAGCCTGCGGGAGGAGGTGATTTGGCTCGCGCCTTCGACCTCGGGGACCATGAGGGGCGAAAGGGGACTGCAGATCTCTATTTGAAGATCATCCCGAGGATTCGGAGCGGAGGAGCCCCAGCAGTCGACCACGCCGTCCTCACCGAGCAGGCAGGTGTGCATCGCTCCCAGAGCGAGCTCCGGATGGAGAGGAGCAGGCGGTGGCACGCTCAACGTCGTCCGAGCGCCGCACGACGCGCCGAGAGCGGCGACCGCGACC
>DATIQP010000213.1:0-18070 GCA_035470765.1 Polyangiaceae bacterium
TGTTCCCGGAGGGCACCGTCGAACGAGTCACGACGACTGTGCGCCTCGATGGCGCCCCCGAGCGCGAGGCTCGCCACCGACACGCCCATCGCGACGAGCTTCGAGCGGGTCAATATGTGGTGGGCGACGATGTGGCTCCGATGCTCGCGACCCCACGCCGTCAGCCGCACGCGAACCGCGGTGTCGTAGCCCGTGACGCGCTCGAGATCGTCGAAGAGCGCGATCTCGCCGCACTCGAGGACAATCGCGTCGCGCGACGCGAGGATGGGATCGAGGAACGCCTCCTCGGCGAAGCCGTGCCCGCTGATCACCTCGACGTGTCGAGCGGGCCGTCGAATCAACATGACGCCGCGGCTGGTGGTGTAGCGGTCGCCGTCTGCGAGCTTCTCGTGCTCCACGACAGCATGGTAGCCGAGCTGGCTCCGATTGCTGAGGTCCATTTCCCGCTAGGGGCCGGCGGGCGCTGCGGCCTCGCCGGCCACGCGCCGGTCGACGGCCTCGAGCTCCTCGACGAACCAGCGCGCGACCGCGTCAGGATCCGGCATGATCGCGCTGTCGGCGCGAATGCCCACGCGCACGTTGCCGGCGTAGCTCAAGATGCTCGCGCCGCAGCCGAGGCCGCACGGGGGGGACCAGAACCACATGTCCCGCACCGCGTGGCCCGCGAGGCGCAGTCGCTTGCGCGGTCCGGCCACGTTGGTGATCACGATCGAAGCCTTGCGCGCGAAGAGCTCGTCGACGATGTGGTCGACGACCGCCGGCGAGCGCCCGAGCGCGGCGAGGACGCCCAACGAGACGATGGCCTCCTTGCTGCCTTTGATCCGATTCATCTCGCGCTCGATCGCGGCGACTCGCGCCTCGCGCTGGGGGAGGTCGGTCGGCACATCGAGCAGGACGAGGCCGAACCAGTTGCCGTGGACGTCGTCCATCGGCACGTTGGGGGGCCGCAGGTTCACCGGCACCATCGCGCGGATGCGCTCCGCCTTGGCGCCGTGCTCCACGAACCATCGCCGCAGGGCGCCCGCGAGCGCGGCCGCGAGGACGTCGTTGACGGTGCCGTCGCACGCGCGGGCGATGCGCTTGACGCGCTCGACGGGCACCGGAGCGGAGCACGCGAGCAGGCGCTGGCCCGAGCGCTTGCCGCGCAGCGGCGTGTCGGAGTCGAACGGCGCGAGGAGCAAGTGCCCCGCCGCAGCGGTGACGCTCGCCGCGTCGTGCGCGAGCCGGCCCGCCTCCGCGAGCCAGCCTGGCCGGTGTGGGACCGGCGGCGGCGGGGTCGGAGGCTCTTCGCCCGGCTCGGCCAACTCCATCAGCACATCGAGGAGCGCGAAGCCGTCGCCCATGCAGTGATGAAGGCGCGAGAAGATGGCCGCGCGCCCGCGCTCGAGCCCGTGGACGATCGTGAAGCTCCAGGGCGAGCGCGCCCAGTCGAGCGGCTCGTTCATGAGCTTCGTGACGAGCGCCTGCAGCGCATCGTCGGTCGGCGCGTCCAGCGTGCGCGCCGCGACGTGCCCATCGAACGAGAAGCTCGGCTCGTCTTCCCACCGCGGCGGCGCGACGTGGCGCTTCGAGTCGACGACGCGCTGGTGGAATCGCTTGTACGGTGCGAGGCCGTCGGCCAGCGCGCGGCGCAGCCGGAGCTCGTTCACCGGGCCGTCCAGGACCATCACGCAACCGATGTCGGCGGGCTCGCCGCGCTCGTCCATGCGGTACCAGGCGGCGTCGACGGGCGACAGGTGCTCACGTTGCTGGCTCATGGGGTGCCTCGCAGGCGTCGGTCATGAGACGGAAGGTGCATCGTTCGTGCCCGCCGAGAGGGTCGCCGCGGGCGACAAATCCGGTAAAATACGGACCATGTTCATCCTGCGGGCGATGTGCCGGTCCGTCGTCGTCGTCGTCGCGGGCGCGGCGGTTGCCAGCGCCTGCGGCAGCGCTTCCCCGTCGCTACGCTTGAGCGACTACGAGCGCAACTGTGGGGCGAACACGGACTGTGTTCCCATCGCGGTCGCCACGCAGTGCAAATGCCCCTTGTGCAACAACGCCGCGATCAATCGCGTCGATCTGACCAAGTACAACGCCGACCGTGCGAACTACGACTCCGAATGCCAGGGAACCGCGTGCAGCAACGTCGCGTGCCCCTCGGTGACCGCGTATTGCTCCAACGGCACTTGCCAGACGCAGTGAGACCGTCAGCTCTCGATTCCGCCGCCGTCGTACATCGCGTCGATGAGCGAGGCGTGGCCCTGCTCCACCGACTTTCGCTTCAGCTTCATGGTCGGCGTCATCTCGCCGGCCTCCTGGCTGAAGTCCCGATCGAGCACCGTGAAGCGTCGCACGCGCTCCACCTGGGCGAGCCGTTGGTTCCCCTTTCGCACGGCCTCGCGGATGCGCGCGGCGAAGTCCTGGTGTGACACCACGCGCGCCATGGCGGCGTTCAGCGCGGCGCTCCGCCCCGCGGGGTTCTCGAGCAGCTCCCGCGTGAGCGTCTCGACCTCGGGCCCCGCGAGGAGCCCGCGTTCCTTGCCCCACGCGAGCGTCTCGAGCGGGCTCGGCGCGATGAGCGCCGTCACGAATGCGCGGCGATCGCCGTGCGCGTAGACCTGGCTCACGAGCGGGTCCTGGTTCTTGATCGCGTTCTCGATGTTCGCGGGCGCGAGGTTTTTCCCGCCCGCCGTGATGATCAGGTGCTTCTTGCGGTCCGTGATGCGGAGGTAGCCATCGGCGTCGATCGTCCCGATGTCGCCCGTGTGCAGCCAGCCGTCCTTCAAGATCTCCGCGGTCGCCTCCGGGTTCTTGTAGTAGCCCTGGAACACCCACGGCCCGCGCAGCAGGATCTCGCCATCCTCGGCGACGCGCGCCTCCATCGGCGATATTACGCGCCCGACCGTGCCGAGCCTCGTGGCGCCGGGGCGGTTCGAGTGCGTGGCCACGGTCGCTTCGGTCATGCCGTACAGCTCGTAGATGGGGAGCCCGGCGCCCCAGAAGAACTCGAGGATCTCGAGGGCGATGGGGGCCGCGCCCGTGACGGTGAAGCGCACGCGGCCGCCGAAGGCCTCGCGGACGCGCTTCCCCACGAGGCGATCGGAGATCAGTCGCTGCGCGCGCAAGCGAGGCGGCACGGCGCGCCCCTCGAGCTCGTGGCGCGCGGCCTCTCGACCCACCGAGCTCGACCACGCGACGAGCTTCTGCACCACGGCCGGCTTCTTCTCCAGCTCGGACTGGATCTTCGCGTACGCCTTCTCGAAGATGCGCGGAACGGCACCGAAGATCGTGGGTCGCACCTCGTTCAGGTCCTCGAGCACCGAGCTCATGCTGCGCGCGTAGGCCGTCGCGACGCCGGCGTCGATGCGGCCGTAGAACCCGAGCACACGTTCGGCCGCGTGTGCCATCGGCAGGAAGTTGAGCGACAGATCGCTCTGGTAGAACTGGGTGACCGATTCCTGGCCCGCGAGGAGCGAGAGGATGTTGCGATGGGAGATCATCGCGCCCTTGGGCGGACCGGTCGTGCCCGAGGTGTAGATCAGGATGGCCGTGTCGTCGGGCGAGATGGCGCCGAGCGAGGCGTCGAGGTCCGCGTCCTCGAGCTTCTCGCCGCGCAGCACGTCGGGCGATACGATGCGCGCGTCGCGCGGCGCGCTGTCCTTCGCGAGGGCCGCGCCCCACGGCACGATGGCGAGCAGAGACCCGAGGCCGGCGGCCGCGGCCAGCACGTTCTCGAGCTCGTCCTTCTCGTCGACGAGGACCACCTTCGCCTCGCTGTGCTCGAGCAGGTAGCGGATCTGCTCGGCGGTCTGCTTCGGGTAGATCCCGAGGCTCACGGCGCCGATCAGCTGCGCGGCCATGTCGTAGATCGCCCACGGGCTCTTGGTCGGCCCGAGCACGGCGATGCGGTCGCCGCGTTTCACGCCGAGCGCCACGAAGCCCCGCGCCACGCGGCGCGCTTCGTCGAAGAAGCCGGCCCACGACATCGGCACCCACGCGCTGCCCTTCCGCTCGTAGATCGCCGGCGCGTCGGCGCTCGTCACGCACCGCAGGCGGAACAGATCGGGCAAGGTGAGCGCTCGCGGCGCGAGACGTCGGGCTGGGACGTGGGGGCCGGGGACGAGCATGCTCTCGAGCGTATCAGCGCTGCGGTCGAAATGAAGCCGCGGTCAGGGAGCCTTCGTCAAGGGCCCCGCCGCATACAGCTGAGCGATCTCGGGGGCGCCGAGCGAGCGCTTGTAGACGCGCGCGTCGCGCATTCGCCCCTTGTAGAAGCGCTTCGTGCCGTAGCCGGTGTCCGCATTGTGGCAGCCGAGCCGCAACGGGGTCGGGTCGGCGTTCGGCGGGTCGTTCGCGCTTTCGGTGGCCAGCTCCGCGCCGTCGACGTAGATCGTGCTGGAGTTCGCCGAGCTCACCAGGGCCACGAACGACTCGGTGCCGGACGAGAACGCGTCCGTCAACGCGTGAAATCCCATCGCGTCGCCGACGCCGGTCTCGACGGTGACCATCGAACCCCCTGCACCATCCGACCAGACGTCGACGCCGATGCCGAAGCCGCCCGCACCCGGGATGTCGCCGCTGAGCGCGTTGGGTGGAAATGGAAGGAGCGCGTAGCTATTGGCCGTGGCGTCATCACGCAGCGTGGGGGCGAGCCACGCGGTGATCGTCGTCGGCGGATCGCGGAAGGCGCCCGCGACATCGACCTCGCCGCACGTCGTGCCGCCGAAGATCGCCCCGGTGTTCCACGCGACGCCGGCGAGGTTCGTCACGTCGTAGTGGTTGGAGGACGAGTCGTGCGCCGTCGTTCCCGAGGTCTCGTCGAGAACGTACCAGGCAAAATCGGGCCGATCCGCGTCGCCGGCGTCGATCGATCTCGCGTCAGATCCGGCGTCGGGCAGTACTCCGGCGCGAGCCGAGAGCTCGGTCCGCGCGCCACACCCGGCGACGCAAACCAGGGTGATGGCGGCGCCCAGGTTCGTCATGCGATCCCGAGACTATCTTACGCACGTCGCTACGGAGACGCCGCGAGGCCCGCTCGCTTCGGCGCGCTTGCGCCGCGGGGGCGCCGCAACACGGGATCCGACGGGCGCCAGTCGGTGAGCTTCGACGCCGGGTGCATGGGCACGCGGTAGCTCCGGTTGCGCACGCGATCGAAGCTCGTCGCGCCGTGGCTCACCGTGGGGATGTGGGCGAACGAGATGGCCGCGTAGAAGATCCGGTAGTGGAAGAAGTTCTTCTGCACGATGAGATCGGCGCGCCGAGGATCGATGCCGAGCTCGCGCCAGAACTTGGGGTGGATGGGAAGCGGGGGCCGCTCGGAGACGGCGACGTGCAGCTTGCCGGCCGAGAGCCGCACGATGCGGCCGAAGTCGCTCTTCTGCTTGGCGCTCACCACGGCCTCGAGAGGGACCTCGGGCTGCCCGTAACCCGGCGTGCCGCGGAGCACGACCTTCACCCTCGTGCCCTCCGGCACGTCCCACGTGGCAAGGACGGCGGCGGGATCGTGGACGGGCACGAGGGATACGAGGCCGCGATCGTTTCGCACGAGCTCGGCGACGATCTGCGTGTTTCCACCCGGCGCGCCGGCGCCCACGATGTCGTCCACGTCGACGAGCGTGACGGGGCCGAGCCGGCGCCAGGGGCTTCGGACCGCCTGCTCGATGGCGTCGGCGACGGAGAAGAGCTCGGGGAGCTCGACCTCGCGCTCGGCCCAGGCCGCGTCGGCGAGCTCTTCGGCGAGCTCGTTCGCGAGCTCGGGATCGCCGTCGGTGGAGACGTGCACGGCCCAGCCCATGTCATCGGCCGACGTGTACGGGTGCACCATGAAGAGGCTCGCAGAGACGACGCGTGGATCGCTCTCCATCTTGCGCATGCGCCGGAAGACCTTCCGCATCGGCGCGAGGAAATCGATCGTCACTCCGCCGCCCAGCACCACGGGTAGCTTGCGCCACGCGTGGACGGGGTGGATCTGGCCGCGCAAGACCCGGATCAGACGCGAGCCCGCGCGAAAGCCGGTCGGGGCGAGGTCCCAGTGAGGGTTGGTCCGGTACGCCACGAGCACGTCGACGGGCGAGAGCAGGCCCTCCGAGAGGTTGGCGTGCAGATCGCAGCTCACCGCGATCTTCGCGTCCGGGCCGAGCGCCTCGCGGACACGGCGCAGCAGGACGGCCTCCGGCGCCTCGGCGAGATCGCGCACCTCCATCGAGCCGTGGAGCGCGAGGTAGATCCCGTCGAGAGGCCCGGCCGCGCGGATCCGCTCGGCGAGATCGCTCACCAGCCACTCGAAGCACTCCGGCGTGATCGGCCCGCCGGAGACGGCGATGCGAGACGCGAGCGGGATCGTCGTGACGTCCCCGGCCGCGCGCGCCGCCTGGACGAAACCGGTGAGCTCGGCGTGCGCCATGTAGCCCGCGAGCTCGGAGCCGCGAAGGGTGGTCGCGCGGCCGAGCGCCTCGCCCTCGAGGCTGAGCATGCGTTCGAAGTCCTCGCGCGTCGTCGAGAGCGGCGAGTAGGCGTTCGCCTCGTGGAAGATGCGCGCGTAGGCGATCCGGAGGGGCCGACCGCCGCGGCCGAGCTTGCGGAAGAAGGGGAGGGCGCGGCTCACGAGAACAGCTCCCCGAAGAACATGACGAGGAGCTTTTCTCGGACGAGCGGAGGCGCCGCGTCGAGCAGCCGGTGAATGGTGGCGGCCCGCGACGGGAGCTGCCCGTCGGCGATCCCGAGCTGCGCCATGATCGCGCTCGCGTCGAGCCCCTGCGCGTCGTCGCTCGAGGCGAGCATGGAGAGCATCGCGACGACCTCGGCCGGCGGCGACACCTTCGCCGGCAGCTCGACGAGGCAACGGCGTAGATCGGCGGCCAGATCCGAGGCGCGCGCGGCGTTGGTCGGGTCGATGGTCAGGTGGATGTGGGCGGGGGAGGCCCCGAACGCGTACGTCGGCTGGACGTGCCAGCCGCGCTCGGCGAGCCGGTCGGCGAGCTCGAAGACGTCTCCCTCTTCGGTCGTGAAGGCGAAGAGGTTCATGTCGGGGCGCCCGACCATCCGTAGCCCGGGCGTCTGGTCCACGACGGAGACGAGCGACGTCGTCGTGTCCCACATGGCCTTCGCGCGCTCGCGATAGCCCTTCTTCCCGAGGTATCCCATGAGCGCGAACGCCGCGCCCATCGCGGCGGCCGACTTGGAGCCGAGCGTCGTCGAGTTGACGACCGTGTAGCCGGTCCAATTGGCGCACGCGAAGTACTGCGCGTCGCGAAGCGCGCGCGTGCGCAACAGCAGCAGCGAAACGCCCTTTGGCGCGAAGCCGTACTTGTGCAGATCGAGCGAGACGCTGGTCACGCCGGGCACGCGGAAGTCGAAGTCGGGCACGGGTGCGCCGTTGTCGCGAAGGAACGGCAGGACGCAGCCCCCGACGCAGGCGTCGACGTGCATCAGCGCGCCGTGGGAGCTTGCCAGCGCCGCGAGCTCGGTGATGGGGTCGACGACGCCGTGCGCGTAGCTCGGGGCCGAGCCGACGACGAGGATCACCTCGGCGCTCATCTTGCTCTTGGCGTCCTCGACGCTCGCGCGCAGCGTCTCCGGATCGACCGCGACCGGGACGACCTCGACGCCGAGGTAGTGCGCGGCCTTGTGGAAGCAGGCGTGGGCCGTCTCCGGGAGGAGCATCTTCGGCCGGGTGATCTCGGGGCGCGTCTTGCGTGCGTGGTCGCGCGCGGTCTTGACGGCGAGCATGACGCTCTCGGTGCCGCCAGCGGTCGCCGTACCGACCGCGCCTTCCGGTCCGTGGAGCAGCTCGAGCCACGCGGCCACGACGGCGTTTTCGATCGTGCGGGCGGAGGGATAGACCGTGGGGTCCAGCGCGTTGATGCCCATGCACGCCGTGAACGCCTCGCGGGCGACCGACTTGGCGTCTTCTCCGGGATCGTAGACGAACGCGAAGGCTCGCCCGTCGCTCTTCAGATCGCGGGTGCGGGCGTCCGTGAGGGCGCCGAGGACGTCATCGCGGCGATGGCCGACTTCCGGAAACGCGCTGTCGTGCTTCATGTTCTGGCCTTTGGTTTTCGCTTCAACGGTAAAAGAACGTGGGTCCAGAGAAACTCGTGTGCGGGGGCGAGGTCCGCGCCGATCATCAGGCGCTGCACCATCAAGCCGTCGATGACCGCCCGCACCAGGCTGACCAGAGCGTCGGCGTCGCACGGCGCCACGGTGCCCTTACGGATCCCCTCGCGGATCCGATCCGCCGCCGCGAGCCGGTGCGCCTCGAACACGCGGTTGCCTATGGCGATGATCTCGTCCATGCGGCCGCCGCTGGCCGCGATGGCCTGGGTCAGCAGCAGGATGCGCGCCTCGCGCCCGTGGTGGAACTCGTGCACCGCGCGGACCTGGGCGTAGAGCCGATCGATCGGATGCTGGTGCGCCTCGACGCGCTCGAGGACATACGAAGCCTGCTCGACCAGCAGATCCTGCAGCGCCGTCTCGACGATGTGGGCGCGCGTCGGGAAGTGATAGAGCAGCGTCGGCCGCTTCATCCCGAGCTCGTCGGCGATGCGGCTCATCGGGACGTCGAAGCCGCGGCGCGCGAAGACGTCGACCGCGCGGCGGGCGAGCTCCTGGCGCTTTTCGGGTTCGGCGGGGCGGGCCATGACTGACGAAGTGTCAGATAACAGTTTCCTGACGAAGTGTCAAGCCACGGTGGAGCCGTTTGCCAACGTGGACGGGCGGACCCTACGGGAGTCATTCGGGTACCCCCGTGCAGACGAGAATGCTCCTCCCGGCCATCGCCCTCTCGGGTCTCTTGAGCAGCGGCTGCGTCTACGCGCGGATCTTTTACTACAACACCCCGACGCTCGCGGCCGCCGAGTACTTCGATCGTCGAGCGGTCCACGCCGCGCCTTCGGCCGCTCCGCTCCCGCGCGACGGGAGCGAGTCCGTCTTTCGACTGACCGACGCGGAGCGCCGGAAGTACCGGTCCTTCGACGAGATGCTCGAAGCCAACGGGACGCGCGCCTTCCTGGCCGTGCGCGACGATCACGTCGTCTACGAGCGCTACTTCCACGGCGTGACCGCCAAGACGCTCCTGCCCGATTTCTCCATCAGCAAGACGTACGCGGCGCTCCTCGTCGGTTGCGCGGTCGCCGACCATCTCCTCGGGCCGGTCGATCAGTCGCTGGTCAGCTACGTGCCCGACCTCGCCAGCAAGCCCGGCTACGCCGCCATCACGATCGAAGAGCTGCTCCGGATGACCTCCGGGATCGACTTCGTCGAGGAGTCGGTCGCGGGCGCGGTGCTCTACTACTCCTTCGACTTGCCCGAGCACACCTACGCCTACGACGTGAAGTGGACGCCCGGCACGCACTACCTCTACGGGAGCATCAGCACGCAGATCCTCTGGGACCTGCTGCGCCGCCGGCTCGGCGGGCGGACGGTGTCCCGGTACTTCGAAGAGCGCCTGTGGCGGCCGCTCGGCGCCGAGCACGACGCAGCCTGGTGTCTCGACAGCGCGTCGAGCGGCGTGGAGAAGTTCTTCGGCGGCTTCGCGGCGACGGCGCGCGATCACGCTCGCCTTGGGCTGCTCTTCTTGCACGGCGGCAGCCTGGACGGGCGTGAGATCGTGCCGCAGTCCTGGGTGAACGAGTCGCTCGCGCCGGACCCGGTCGCGGGCGAGGTGCACACCACCGACGGCTGGGTGCGTCGCGCCAAGTACCAGTGGTTCCTCACCGACGACGGGCTCGCGTACTTCGCGAAGGGCTACCACGGACAGTACGTGTTCGTGGTCCCCGCGGCGCACACGGTGTTCGTGCGCTTCGGCGAGGGCTACGGCGAGGTGGATTGGAGCGCGCTGTTCATGCGGCTGGCCTCACGGCCCGCCGGCTCCGTGGCGTCACGCGAAGCGACCCGGCGCTGAACCGGGGACCTGAAAAGCGAAGCCCCGCGCTCCCTTCTTGGGGGAGGCGGGGCTCCTGCGATCAGTAACAGTGGACGATTACCAGCGGCCACCGCCGCCGCCGCCGCCACGGCCGCCGCGACCACCGCCGCCGCCGCCGCCGCCGCCGCCGCCACCACCACGAGCGCCACGCTCTTCGGCCTCGTTGACCTTGAGCGCTCGCCCGTCGAGCATCGCGCCGTTCATCTCGGCGATCGCCTTCTGAGCTTGCTCGTTGGTGCCCATCGTCACGAAGCCGAAGCCTCGCGATTGCCCGGTCTCGCGATCGGACACGACGTGCACGTCGGTGACTTCGCCGAACGCCGAAAAGGCGGACCGGACGGTCTCGTTGGTGGCGTTGAAGGAGAGGTTGCCTACATAAAGACGGTTACCCATGTTGTTCTCGTTCTCGATTTTCTCGGTCCGGCTTGAGAGCTTGCCAGCATCCAACGAGCCGTTGCATCGGAAGAGGCTGCCGAAGATTTCTTCGGCTCCCACGTGTCGTGTGCCAGGTCGAAGCGAGTCCGGTATCCCGAGAATCGAGAGAACGTAGTCGTCGTACGCGGTAAACGTCTGTGAGCGCGCAGAGGATACCTCTTCGCCCGCTGGGCGCAAGGGGGGGAGGCGTTTTTGCGCTCGGGCTGCGAATACCGGCTCAGTCGAGGTGCAGCAGGGGGTGGCGGTCGAGCTCCTCACGCGTCCACGCAGAGACCCCAGCGGATGGGCCGACGACCTCGACCGTGAGGATGGCGTCCGCTTGGTCGAACGCGATCCGGCCGGGCGTGCCGGCCCGTTCGAGCGCCTCGAGCAGGAACCGGTCGAGGTCGCGCTCCTCGTCGCGGCTGGAGAGGCCGGGCGCGCCGCGGTGGTGGACGCGGACGTGGAAGGAACGACCCGCCAGCGCCGGCGCCAGGGCTGCGAGGGCCTCTCTCACCTTGGCCTCTCGCTCGGCGTCCGAGCGGAACTCGAACGTGGAGCCGACCGGCACGACGCTCGAGATCGCGGTGCAGGCCTCCGGGTCCGCCGCCTTGCGCGCTTGCAGGCGTTCGAGCAAGGCCCGTGGATCGGCCGCGTTCGCCAGAAGGACGTTGTAGTAGCGCGTCCGGTGCACGCGCTCGTAGTCGTCGAGGAGCCGTACGCCCTTGCGAAAGTCGGTGCCGGCGAGGGTGATGACGACGTTCCACGGGCGCTTGCGGTCGTGACGTAACCCGGGCGTCCGCGATCGCGTCATCGGCACGAAGGCGACCGGACCGAGGTTCTCGCTCGTCGTGTGGCCCGCGCGCTTGCGAAACCGACGCAGGCTCTGGCTCGAGGTGCCGCCGACGGGCGCCACGAGGATACCCCCGTCGGCGAGCTGCGCGAGGAGCGCGTCGGGAATCGTGGGCGCCGCGGCCGTCACGAGGATGCGATCGAACGGCGCGTGCTCGGGCCACCCGGCCGAGCCATCGCCGACGCGCACCTCCACGTTGGCGTAGCCCAGCTCAGCGAGCCGCTGCGCCGCTCGCTGGGCCAGCTCCGAGATGATCTCGATCGTGAAGACGCGCGCGGCGAGCTCGGCCAGCACCGCGGCCTGATATCCGGAGCCCGTTCCGATCTCGAGGACCCGCTCGGTGCCCGCGAGCTCGAGCGCTTCGGTCATCACTGCGACGACGGACGGTTGCGAGATCGTCTGGCCGTGGCCGATGTCGATGGGGCCGTTCGCGTACGCATCGTCGAGCGGAACGGCTTGTCCGACGAAGCGGTGCCGCAGCACACGCAGCAGCGCCTCTTTCACGCGCGGTTCGCGAAGATCACCGAGCTCGACGAGATGTTGGACGAGGCGGCTCCGGAGCTCTTGCGCTGCAGGCGAGTCGAACTCGAGGTCCATGAATTCGATCGAGCAAGTGTGGGGCCAGCGAGACACGGGCAGAGCCATTCGCCCGCGGATGCCGGCGACTCGGAGCGCCAGCACGGTGGCGGTCCCGAAGATCGGGTTCGAGCGGGCAAATCCGTGCCGTTCGGCGTGTGACTTCCAGCACATGGGTCGAGCGCCCGACTCGCGCAAAGTGAGCCGCATGATGATCGAACGGGAGGGCGGCGCCGGCACGTCGAGCGGGTGTGGAGCTCCGTGCACGGGTGAGAAGCGAGACGCACGGCCGGCGAGCCCGCGACGCGCGTTTCGCACGCGTTCTCGCGCGGCACGCAAGCTGCACCGGGGGACGCCATGACGGGGGACGCCACGACGCCGAAACGCGCGCGCACGACGCTCGACGTGCTGCTTCGAAAGACCGCGCCGCCCGCGCGCTGGCGAGCCGAATCGGTGCGCATGGCCCTGGACCCACACCACGGCATTCTCTACACGTCGAACGAGGTCACCTCCGACCGGGCGGCGCGACTGGCGGCGTGGGCCGATCTCGTTTGTGGCAAGTGCAGCCTCGTCGCGAGCGAGCAGCGGGGCGGCGGGCGAATCTATCTCCTCTACCAGAACGGCCCCAAGGGCCGCGCGCGGCGGCGTCTCACGCGCATGGAGGCGGCGGTGGTCGGCGCGGCGGCACGGGCGCTGCCAGGGAAGATGATCGCGTACTCGCTCGGGGTCGCGCCCTCGACCGTCTCGACGACGCTGCGCTCGGCCACGGCGAAGCTCGGGCTCTCGTCGTCGACCGAACTGGCGCGGGTCGTTCGCGCGCTCGTCGAGGAGTCGACCCGCATCGACGACGGGAGGCTCAGCGCGGCCGAGCGCGAGGTCTTGACGTTGCTGCTCGAGGGCAAGAGCAACCGAGAGGTCGCGAGAGCACGAGGGCGATCGGAGCGCACGGTTGCGAACCAGGTCGCTTCGATTCTCCGCAAGACGGGCTGCGCGTCGTGCCGCGCGCTGCGAGTGCTCGCGGTGCGCTGAGCGCGCGCCGAATGAAGCGATGACTATTGCTGCATTGAGGTTTGGGCACTATCGCGGAAACCAAGAGAGAGAGGGGTTCATGAACGTCATGCGTTCTTCGGTCGCAGTGATCCTCGCGGCCGGCGTGATCGCGGCGTGCTCGAGCGCTCGGCCTGGTGCCGGCGAGTCGGCGGGGTCGTCTGCGCAGGCATTGGCCTCGGCCACCGTCTTCCACTCGACCCAAAACGGCGGCGACGCCAGCGGCTTTGTCTCCCACTACGACGCGGATTCGCAGTCGTATTACAGCCTGCAGTTCGACGCATGGGAGAACAGGTCCGCGCAGTCGCGCACCGCGTCCCTCTCCTTCTATGGCTATGGCGCGACGACGCAGGAGGTCTGCTTCGACGAGCCGGTCTGCAGCTCGTGGGACTACTACACGTGGATGTGCACCGCGTGGGAGACGATCCACTACTGCTACGAGAAGCAAATCCCATTTTGGATCATGGGATACGGCGATATCCCGACGAACGATTTTCGCATCGGCGCTCACACCGCTCACCTGACGACCGATCTCGCGAACGATCCGGGCTTCACAGCCACGCGCTGCGGGTGGGACGCGAACTGGAGCTACTCCTGTACGCCCGTCACCGGCACGCTGGACGTCACCTGGCGCGACAACGGCAACTTCACCACGGAGCAGCAGGGGACGTGGAGCTCGACGAGCACGTCGCCGTGGGGCACGTTCTCGACGCGGTCGACCGGCCACGCCAGCACCTCTTCCGCCGACGTGTCGGGTACGGTCCTCGGCGACGTCCCGAGCACATGGGGCAAGATCGGGCAGAGCAAAGACACGAGCGTCACCCGAGACCTCGTCCAAGGCACGACGACGCCGCCGCCCCCGGATGGCGGCGTCCTGCCACCACCGTCGGGGGACGGCGGGTGAGCGAGCGCTCGTAGGGGGGGGCCGCGAAAAGCGCGGCGCCGTCGCTTCGTCGAGGTGGCGGTGCCGCGCTGGTCTCGGTCGCGCGGCAGGTGACGTCGATCAAGAGCAGGGTGCCGGCGGCGCCGTACGCTACGGTATGGGCCAAGTCCACTCCTCCGCACGCTGCCACTGCGGCCACAACCTCGAACATCCCTTCGTGGTTCCGGAGCTGCATTTCTCCCCGCCGAAGTGGGTGCTGCTCATGCTGGGAGCGACGCCGTATCCTTCGCGCGTCGATTACCACTGCACACGCTGCGACGACGTCCTCAAGTCGACGAACGATCCGGAAGTCCTCCGGACGTTCTGACGCGCTTTCCGTCCCCCGCTGGACGTGTTAATGCGGGCCGCAGCTCGGGAGGGCGTCATGCGCATGCGCCGGTGGGTGGGTTGTCTATTCGTGCTCGTGGCCTGCGGGAACCAGGAGGCGCCGCCAGCGACGACGCCGACGGCGACGGCGAGCTCCGCACCGAGCGCCGCGCCGGTCGCGACGACGTCCGCGGCGCCCGAGGCGAGCGCCGCGCCGAGCGCTGCGGCATCGGCTGCGCCGTCCGCGGCGGCGGCGGCCGAGGCGCCCCCGCAGCTCACCCAGTCGCTCAAGGAGCTCGTCGCGAACGCGAAAAGCATCAAGCTCACCTGGCGCGAGGACCTCAGCAGCAACGAGGCCAAGACCGTCACCGTCAAGGCGCCCGCGACCATCAAGGCCATCCTCGACGCGATGGGGCCCGACCAGAAGCCCAGCGGCAGCACGCCGGCCTACATGTCGACCTACTCGTTCCGCTTCGAGGACGCGCAGGGAAATCCGATCGCGACCGTGAGCCTTTACTCGTCGGCGACCCTGGCCGACGCGGCCAAGAAGTACGGCCGAGTCGACATGGCTTCGGGCGGCAAGTTCGGTGGCATCACGGTGGCGAAGTACGATGAGCTGCAGAAGAAGCTGAAGGCGATCGGCGTGCCGCTGCCCTGACGGAGATGTGTTAGAAGCGGGCCCGCGCAATGTACGTCTCGACGCGGCTCGGCCGCTGGTACTACGAGGAGCACGGGCGCTCGCGTCGCGAGGGTGACGCGGCCATCGTCCTGTGGCCGTCGTTCCTGACCGACGGCGGCATGTGGGACGGGCAGATTGCGGAGCTCGCCGCGATCGGCCGCGTGCTGGTCTTCGATCCGCCCGGTCACGGCAAGAGCGAGGCGCCGCCTCCGTTCTCGCTCGACGACAACACTCGCGCCCTCGCCGACGCGCTGGACGCGCTCGGCGCGAGAGCGAGCGTGATGGCCGGCCTCTCGTGGGGCGGCATGCTGGCGATGCGCCTCGCGGTGCTCGCGCCCGATCGCGTCCTCGCGATGGCCCTGCTCGACACGAGCGCGGCCCCGGAGCTAATGGCCCGCCGCGCACGCTACCGGGCGATGCTGTCGACGTTCCGCCGCGTCGGCTTGCCGCCGTGGCTCGTCGATCGGAGCATCGTGCCCAAGTTCTTCGCGCCGGCGACGCTGCGCGACCGGCCCGAGCTCGGGAAGGCGCTCTGGCGGTCGGCCGTGGGCTTCTCGCGCGAGGGCGTCTACCGCGCCGGCCGCGCGATCTTCGGCCGGGAGGATTTCAGCGCGGCGCTGGGGAAGATCAGGGCGCCCACGCTCGTGATGTGCGGGAGCGAAGACACGGCGACGCCGCCCGCGCGCTCCCGCGCGATGGCGTCGCGCATCGCCGGCGCCGAGCTCGTGATGATCGACGAGGCGGGGCACCTCTCGGCGGTCGAGCAGCCCGAGCGCGTGAACCGCGCTCTCGTGCCCTTCCTCGAGAAATACGTCACTCCGCCGCGACGGTGAGCAGCCAGCCGTGCGGCTCCCAGACGGCGTCGTCCGGGTCGAACGGCGCGGACGCGTCGCCGAGGTTGGTGCCGGCGACGAGCACGGCGGCGGCGGCGTCGAGGTCGACGACCTGCAAGTGCGCCTCGGTGGCCTTGTCGGCGGCCTTGATCGGGAGGCGCGCGAGCTCGCGGCCGTTGGCGTCGAGCTCCACCACGTTCCAGCGCATGCGTGCGTGCTGCTCCCAGGCGAGGTCGACGCGCAGGCGCGCGCCGGGCTTCTTGCCCTGGGTCGCGACGCGCACGTAGGCGGCTCCCGTCGGCGCGACGCCCTCGGGCGACGCGAGCGCGCGCGGCGCGGAAGGCCAGGCGATGTCCCAGTCCAAGCGAGGCGCGGGGGAGGCCTTGGCGCGATCGATCGCGAAGGCCTCGAGGACGTCGCCCTCGTCGCTTCCCTCGCCGAGCAGGTCCTTGAAGCTGGCGCCGATGACGTCGAAGCCGTCGGGCTCGCCGTAGAAGTGAGGTGAGCTCGCGGGCGTGCGCGTCGGCGCGAGCGCCCAGAGCGCCTGGATCACGCGCCCCGGCGCCGCCGCGAAGCTCTCGTCGAGCCAGCCGAAGAAGAGCGCCGAGCCGCTTCCGCGGCGCGCGTCGGGATCGCCGGGGTAGGTGTCGACGAGCGCGCGATCGGGGTGAGCCTGCGCGACGTCGACGTCGGCGACGGCCGCGAGGTCGGCGCCGAGCGAGAGCGCGGCGAGGTAGCTGGTTTCGCCGCGGAGGCTGCCGGCGTCGGTCGCGGGCGCAGCGCCGAGGGCGATCGCGGCGAAGAGCTCGCGAGTGGCCTCGATCTCGAGTGTGCGCCCCGGCGGCAGGCGCGCATCGAGGACCGAGAAGGCCGCGGCTCGATCGAAGCTGGACAGCGGATCGCGCTCGCGCAGGGCGGTGCGTGACGGCTCGGGCGCGAGGTAGACGTCGTAGCGGCCGGTGCTCGGGTCGACGACCGGCGCCGGGAAGCCGAGCGGTCCCGTCGCGAGGTCCCACGCTCGGTCGATGGCGTCGAGCGCCGCGAGCGCGCTGGCCGCGAGGTCGCCGGTCGCGTGGACGCAAGCGGGGTGCCGGAAGGAGCACGCGGCCCCGGCGCCCTCGATCCGGGGCGGGGCCTCGCCCCAAGCGGGCGGCCCGGGGCTGGGGGCGGCGTCGGCCCGGGCGGCGTCTGCGCGGCTGGAAAGGACCAGCGCGAGGGCCACGACCGGCCGAAAAAGCCGCCAATTTGACACTTCGTTTTCTACCCTTCTATGTTCGAGGGAGCGGCCCTAGAGGGCCCACCCGTCACCTGGGGCGGCTCGGCCGCCATGGACACCCGAGTATGGCAAGCTCCGTCGATCTCTCCAACGCCGTTCGCTTCGATTTGCCGAACGGCACCGTGCACCTGAGCGACAACGAGAAAGGTTTGCTCGTTCCCGCCAGCGTGCTCGCCGCGTTGCTCAAGACGACGCCGCCGGATGTGCGCGTTCAGATCGGGCGCGACCTCGGCGCGTACATCGGGCGCGCGATGGCTCGCCGCGTGGGCGGCGCTCCGGCGCTGCTCGACGGCGGCCTCGAGCTGGCGGCCTCGACGCTCGCGGCCGAGCTCGCGCTCGCGGGCCTCGGGACCTGCGTGCTCGAGCGCTGGGGCCGCGCGCTGGTCGTGCAAATCACCGGCTCGCCGATCGAGGCGACCGACTTCGTCGCGTCGGTGGTCGAAGGAGCGCTTGCAGCAGCCACGGGCCGCTCGCTCGCGTGCACCGCGCTCTCGGATGCCGGCGGCGTACGCATCCTCGTCGCGAGCGAGAGCGGCGCGCTGCGCGTCCGCGGCTGGATAGAACAGGGCGTGAGCTGGAGCGATGCGCTGGTCCGGCTGCAGGCGGGAGGTGGCTCGTGAGCGCGAAGGAGCGTATCGGCAAGCTCGAGGCGCTGCTGGCGCGGATCCACGCGAACGCGTCGGCACCGCGTGGGGCCACGATGACGGCCATTCCGACGGTGCCGCCGAGCGCGGAGGCGCGCGAGGCGTTGCGGAGCGAGTCGAGCGAGTTCGAAGCCGCGACCGACCAGGAGCACGGCGTCGTCCCGGAGCCGGAGGAGAGCCGCGCCCGCCTCGTGGTGGCAGGCCCGACCGTCGAGGTCGAGTTCGAAGAAGAAGAGGTCATGGAGCTCGACGAGCGCAACGTCGTCTCCGAGGCGGAGGTGGCCGAAATGGCCGTCGCCGCCCCCGCGCCCGCGAAGGAAGAGGAGGCGCCGCCGTCGTCGCGCCGCCCCATCGCCGAGCCCGCCGAGAGCCCGCAGGAGGCGGAGCTGCCGATCGCGGCGTCCGCTCCGCTCACTCCCCCGCCGGAGTCGGGCAAGCAAGTAGCCTCCGAGTCGCTGTCGTTCGACGACGACTTCACGGGCGTGCGCGAGTCCGCCGCGCGCCTTCAGTCGGCGCCGCCGCCAGAGCCTGCCATCGCGCTCGAGTCGCTGCGCGAGCCCAGCCCGCCGCCCCCGCCGGACGAGCTCGAGGCCGA
>DATIQP010000214.1:0-12418 GCA_035470765.1 Polyangiaceae bacterium
GCGATCTCCATGTCGGCGCAGAGGAGCAGGCCCGCGCGGCACGCGGTGACCTCCACCATCTGCATCCAGAGCTTGAGATCCGCGCGCGCCCCGTCCTCGACGAAGCGCTGCACCACCATGCGCAGGCCGTCGCGCTGGACGGGCTGCATGTACTTCACGAGCTCGGCCGCCGTCTGGTTCACGGCCTGCGCCATGTCGGCCGGGACGTTGAAGTCCGCCATGATGACCTTCACCGCCGCGAAGAGCAGCACCTTCAGCTCGTTCAGCGTCGGGAAGAGGTTCTTGATGTAGTGCTCGCCGCGGTAATACGACAGGTGCTTGCCGACGATGAACGTCAGCTCCTGCGGCGTGAAGCCGGTGAGCACGGTCTGGCCGGCGACGCTCGCCGGCGGCGAGGCCGGCACCGCCACGAGGGCGCCCGGCACGTCGTTGCGGACGTAGAGCTCCGGCAGCGGAACCCCGAGCACCTGCGCCGCCCAGCCGAACGTCTTGGCGAACGTCACCGTGCTCGTCGCCGGGTCCTGCTTGAAGCGCTTGTCGAGCACCGGCAGCTGGCGCGACGCGCGAAGCTGGTTGGTCTTCGCGACGATCGCGGCGGGCGTGATCATCTCGAAGATCTTGCCGATGAAGAGGTTCTCGTCCTTGTGGAAGAGGTTCTTCACCCACTGCTCGTTGTCGAGGCGGCTCTTCACCTGGATCATCCCGCGGGGGCGGTAGTCCTCGAAGAAGCGCTGCTCCTCGTCGTCGGCCTTGTGGAGGAACGCGAGCGCCGCGCACATGCACCACGCGCGGTCGTACTCGTGCAGCTTCATGTAGAGCTTGTAGAGGCTCCGGTACGGGTCGATCCGCATCGGGTCCTTCTGCAAGACGATGGCGTGCTCGCCGATGGCGGCCTCCATCTGGTCCGTCGCCTCGAAGAGCTCGGCGAGGATCTGCCGCTCGACGGCCTCGTCGGGCTTGTAGCGCGTCGCCATCTTGAACGACTCGATGGCGCTCTGCATGTCGTGCAGGCGGTCGCGGTAGATGATGCCGAGGTTGTGCCAGAGGTTGAACGCGAGCTCGGCGTTCTCCTTCTCGGCGCCCGCCGCGGCCATGCGCTTGAGCATCTGGCGGAACGCGCGCTCGAGCGCCTTCCACTCCTTCTGGCCCGTGAGGATCTTGTTGATGCGCTCGAAGGCCTCGAGGAACGTCGGGTTGAGATCGAGGGCCTGGTTGAACAGCTCCACCGCGCGGTCCTGATCGTTCTCCTTGTCGCGGTAGATCTGCGCCATCGTGTAGATGAACTTCGACTTGCGGACGGGATCCTTCTCCAGATCGGCGATGGTCTGGATGGTGTCGATCATCTTCGGCCAGTTCTCCACCTGCTGGTAGAGCGCCAGCAGCGTGTGGAGCAGCGGGTGGCTCGACGGCTGCAGGTCGAGTGCTTCCTCGAAGGCCTCGATGGCCTTCTGCGGACTCTTGTCCTGATCGCGCCAGATCTCGCCGATCTCGTTGAGGACCTTGTAGCGCGGGTCCGGGTCGAAGACGTTGTCGAGGATCTGCCGCTTGTAGGCGACGACCTGCTTCCAGTCCTTGAGCTCGGAATAGAGCGAGACCATCGCTTCGAGCGTCGGCGTGTGGGCCGAGTTGACGCTGAGCGCCTTCTCGAAGTTGTTGATGGCCTGCTTCGCCTGCCCCTGCTCGCGCTTGATGCAACCGAGCTTGTAGTAGACCTCGGCGCGCGCCTCGGTCTCGTCCTCGCTCAGCGCCGTCAGCACCTTCTGGTAGTTGGTGAGCGCGTTGCCCCAGTCCTTGAGGCGGAAGCTCACCTCGGCGAGGCCCTTGATCGTGACCTGGTCGGTCAGATCGAGCTGGTGGGCCGCGGTGTAGGCCTTGAGGGCCTTGTCGTCCTTGCCGAGCGCCGCGCAGACCTGGCCGAGCTTGTTCTGCAGATCGTGCTGCTCGGAGCGGTCGCGTTTGCCCGCCTTGCGGACGAGCAGGTCGAACAGAGGCTCCGCCTTCGCCCACTCCTGCACGTCGATGTAGTGGTTGCCGAGCGGAAGCGCGGCGTCCTCGTTCTCGGGGTCCGCCTCGACGGCGCCCTCCCACGCCTTGACGGCGAGGTCGTGCTCGTTGAGCGTGCTCTCGCGGAGGTTGCCGAGCTCGACGAGCAGCCGGGCCTTCTGGCGCGGCGCCTGGGTGTGCGTCTGCTCCTGATCGAGCAAGCGCGCGGCCTTGTCGTAGTCCGCATTGTCCATCGCGATCGCGCGCAGCGCCGCGAGCGACGGCAAGTGCGAGGGATCGAGGTCGAGCGCCATCTCGTAGCGGTCTTGCGCGGCGACGCGGTCGCCGAGCTTCTCGTCGAGGGCCTTGCCGATGCGGTAGAACGACTCGACGCGCTGCTTGTTGTCCGACGTGAGGTCGGCCACGCGCGTCATGAAGTCGATGGCCTGCGTCGCGTCGCCGCGCTTGTCGTGCAGCTTGCTCAGCGCTTCGAGCGCGACGATGTTCGTCTCTTCGAGGTCGACGATGTTCTGGTAGGCCTCGATGGCCTTGTCCGCGTCGCCGATCTCGTCTTCCTGGACCTGCGCGACGTAGCCGTAGAGCTCGACCTTCGTCTTGCGCTCCAGCGTCGCGTTGATGTGCCGCTCGTAGGCGCCGACGAGGTCGTGCCACTGGCGGAGCTTGCGGTAGTTGCGCTCGAGGGCGGTGTAAGCCGCCTCGTGGCCCGGGTCGATCTCGACGACCTGCTCGAGGCGCTGCGCCGCGATGTCCGACTTGAGGAAATGCTCCTCTTGCAGGCTCGCGAGCTGCATGAGCACCTCGATGCGCTCGCGCTCGGTCGTCACCACCTCGAGCTGCTGCTCGAGGACCTTGACGAGGTCGCTCCACTGCTCGAGCACCTCGCACGTCCGCGCGAGGCCTCGCATGCCTTGCAGGTTGGCCGGGTCGACCTCGAGGGCCTCGCGGTACACCTGCCCGGCCTTCGCCGGGTCGCTGAGGTTCGTCTCGTAGAGGCCGGCGATCCGCAGCTTCGTCGTGGCGATGTCGGCGTTGTCCGAGAGCGCCGGGACCTTGCGGATGAGCACGTCGACGAGCTCGCGGTTCTGGCCGCGGCTCGCGTAGATGCGCTCCAGGTTCTCGAGCGCCGGGATGAACTGCGGATCGACCTCCAGCGAGCGCTGGAAGTAGCTGATGGCCTGATCCGTCTGATTCATCTGGCCATCGAGCAGCTCGCCGAGCTCGTTCTGGATCTCCTTGCGATCGATGTCGTTGACGGCGACCTCGAGCGCACGCGTGAGCGTCGCGCCGAGCTGCTGCCAGTTGGCGTTCTTGCGATACAGCTGCCCCATCTGCCGCAGGGCGCCGACGTTGTTCGGATCGAGCTGGACGATCTGCGCGTAGTACGGCTGCGCGTACTCCGGGCGGCCGAGGTCGTCGCCATACCACTTGGCCATGTGCAGGCAGAGCCGGATCTTCTGCTGCGGATCGGTCTGCTCCTTGAGCCACTGGTTGGCGGTGTTGATGACCTCGTTCCAGCGGCCGGTCGCCTGCGCGAGCTTCTCGAGGTAGCGCGCCGTCTCGCGGTCGTGGAAGTCCATCCCGAGCGCGTTGATGAGCGCGTCGAGCGCCTGGTTCTTGTCGTCGAGGTGCTCCTCGAAGACCCGCGCGATGCGCCGGAGCAGGTCCGTCTGCTCGCTCGTCTCCTCGCGCGTGTCGAGGCGCGCGAGGTACAGCTCGACGAGCGGCTCCCACCGGCCCGCGGCCATGTGGAGCTTCTCGAGCTCGTTGAAGGCCTCGTCGTGCGTGGCGTCGATCTCGATGATCTTCTGCCACGCCGGCGTCGCCGAGTCGGGTTCGATGACGGTCTCGCGCCAGAGCGCGGCGACCTGCCGGTACTCCTCGATCTTCTGCGCGGGGTCCTCCAGCGCGGCGGCGCGCTGCATCTTGACGTCGATGACGTCGGTCCACTTCTCCTCGGAGCGGTAGATCGCCTCGAGGGCGTCCATCGCCTCGAAGTCGGGACCGACCTCGAGCAGCTTGCGCCAGGCGTCGGCAGCGTCGAACGGCTGCTGCAGCCTCTCGCCGTAGGTCTTGCCGAGCTCGCGGAAGACTTCCTTCAGCTCCTCGCCGTCGAGCAGGGCGGCGCCGCGATCCACCATCTGGTGGAGCGCGTTGACGAGCTCGATCGGATCGTCGCCGCGACGGCGGATCGCCGCGATTGCGCGCAGCGCCCCGAGGTTGGCGAAGTCGATGTCGAGGACGCGGTTCCAGTCCTCGAGCGCCATCTCGTCGCGCCCGAGCTTCTCGGTGAAGATGCGCGCACGCCGGCTGAGGATGTTGACGCGCTTGTCGTCCTCCGTCGCCTGGAGGCTCTCGCGCTCGAGGATCTCCACGAGCTCGCGCCACATCTCCTGGCGCTCGTAGAGGTCGGCCAGCGCGCCGAGCGCTTCGCCGTCCTCGCCGCGCAGGTCGAGCACGACCTTCCAGGTCTCGATCGCGCGTAGCGGGTCGTTGAGCTTCTGGAAGAGCAGGTGGCCGATCTTTGCCCGGATGTCGGCCTCGGCGGCGTCCCCCGACGCGTTCTCGAGCTCGCGCTCGTAGACGCCGAGCAGCTCCGGCCACGAGCCCTGGGCCTCGTAGATCCGCCCGAGCGCAGCGATCGCGCCCTCGTGGGTCTTGTCGAGCTCGTCGAAGATGCGCCGGTAGACGCGGATCGCGTTCTGCGTGTCGGCGAGCTTCGTCTCGTAGATCTCGCCGAGACGCGCGTGCAGCTCGATCAGATCGAGCTGCTCGGCTCCCGCCTTGATGCGCTGCTCGAGGATCTGCGCCAGCTCCGGCCAGGACTCGAGCGACAGGTAGATGCGATCGAGGTTGGCGAGCGCTTCGACGTCGAGCTCGTCGACCGTGAGCACGTACTTGTACGTCTCCTCGGCCTTCGTGATGTCGCCGAGCTCGTCCTCGAAGACGCGCGCGAGGCGCTTGCCGACGGTGCGCTGCACCTCGGGGTCCTCGTGCATGCCGACGACGTCGGCATAGGCGTTCGCCAGGTGGTCCCAACCGCCGTCGACGACGGCGGCGAGCCGCGCGACCTCGTCCCCCGCGCGCTCGTCGAGCGGGTACTCCTTGATTGCGCGGACGTAGACCTCGAGCGCGCCCGCCGCGTCGACGAGCTTCTCCTCGAAGAGCTCGGCGATGCGGTAGTACGCGGCGAGGCGATCGTCCTGCCCGCCGAGGCCCTCGCCCGACTCGGGCTTCTGCGCCGGCGTGTGCTGCAGCTGCGCCTCGTAGACCTTCGCGAGCTTCTCCCAGTCGCCGGTCGAGCGGTAGAGCGGCTCGAGGATCTCGCCGATCTCGAGCTGCTTCGTCCCCGCGGCGAACAGCGTCTCGAGGGCCTGCATCGTCTGGGTGTGCTCGGGCGCGGCGTTGAGCACGTCGCGGTAAGCGCCGATGGCGTGATCTACGTCGCCCAGTCGCGTCTCGTACAGCTGGCCGAGGCGGAAGCGGAAGTCGAGGATCTCGTCCGGCGTCTGGCCGATCTCGGCCTCGCGCGCCAGGATCTCGGCGAGATCCGGCCAGCGCTCGGTCATCGAGTAGAGACGGTCGAGCGAGCGGATGGCGGTCTGGTTCTCGGGGTCGACGGCGGCGACGCGCTTGTAGCGGCCGATCGCGTTCTCCACGTCCTCGAGCTGGGTCTCGTAGATCTGCGCGACGCGCAGGCCGAGCTCCACCAGACGCTCCGGGTTGTCCGCGAGCTTGTCGAGCTCCGCGTCGTACAGCTGGCCGACATCCGGCCACTTGTTGACGACGCTGCCGAGCCGCTCGAGGTTGGAGAGCGTGTCCTGGTTGCCGTTGTCGAGGGTGAGCGCGCGCGCGTACGTCTCGAACGCGGCGGCATGGTTGTCCATCGCGTCCTCGTGCAAGCGCGCGATGCGATGGAGCAGCTCCACCTTCTGGAAGACGTCCTCGGTCTGCTGGACCTGGACTTCGTGCACGCTGACGAGCTTCGGCCAATCGCTCGCCGCCTCGTAGACGGGCTCGAGGACCGCGGCGGCGCCTAGCGGATCCCTGTCGCCCGATTTCAGGCCTTCGAGGGCCTGCAACGTCGGGGTGTGATCCGGCTGCTGCGAGAGGATCTCGCGATAGAGCTCGATCGATCGCGGCACGTCGTCGAGCCGCTTCTCGTAGAGCTCCGCGATCCGGTACTGGAAGCTGATGGCCTCCTGCGCGTCGGCCGTCATCTCGCTCTCGCGCGTGAGCACGCTCAAGAGCTCGCTCCAGTTCTGCGCCTGCTCGTAGAGGACGTCGAGGCGCGAGAGCGCCTGCAGGTCGTCCGGGTCGAGCTCGAGCACCTTCTGGTAGGTGTCGATGGCCTTGGGCACGTCGCCGAGCTCGCGCTCGTAGACCGCGCCGACCTGGTAGTAGATGCGCTTCTTCTCGTCCGGGTCGGCGACCAGATCCGCCTTCTTGGTGTAGATGGCGAGCAGCTCGGTCCAGTTCGACAGGCCGAGGTAGCGCTTGATGAGCGCGTCGAGCGCGCGCACGTCGTCGCCGTCGATCTCGAGGACCTTGTTGTAGACGGCGATCGCCTCCTGCGGGCGCTCGAGCATGTCCTCTTCGATGGCCGCGGCCTGGAAGAGGGCTTCCTTCTGCTCCTGCGGCTCGGCGAGCATCTGCGCCTTGCGCTGCAGCACCTGCGACAGCTCGGCGTACTGGCCCTGCGTGCGGAACAGCCGCTCGAGGGACTCGGCCGCCGGGAGGTTCACCGGATCGATCTCGAGGACGCGCCGGTAGCGCGCGATGGCCGTCTCGAAGTCGCCGATGTCCTGCTCGTAGACGCGGGCGCTCATGGCGCACAGCGAGCTCGCGAGCTCCGGATCTTCGATCGTCGCCGAGAGCTCCTCGTAGACCTTGGCCAGGTCGGCGAAGCGGCTCGTCGCGCGCGCGACGCGCTCGATCTGCTGCTGCGTCAGCTCGCTCGCGGGGTCTTCCTTGAGCGCGCGCGCGTACGTCGCGAACGCCTGGTTGAGATCGCCCGCCGCGTCCTCGTACAGCTGCGCGACCTGGTGGAGCAGCTCGACGCGCCTCTGGACGTCGTCGGTGCGGCGCACCTGGACTTCGTGGACGCCGATGAGCTTCACGTGGTCGCCGAGGTGGCGGTAGAGCGGCTCGAGCAGGTCGGCGATGACGAGCTCGTAGTTCGGGTCCGTGCCGAGTCGTTCCAGCGCCGCGAGCGCCTCGCCGTTTTGCGGGTCGCGCTCGAGCACCGAGCGGTAGCCCTCGATCGCGACGTCGATCTGGGCCATCTCCTTCTCGCGGAGCGCCGCGAGGCGGAGCATCAGCGAGAGCTGCGCGTTGTCGTCCGCCGTGAGGGCGAGCTGCGCCTCGAGGTTGTCCGCCAGCTCGGGCCACATCTTCTGCCGCACGAGCAGGGCATCGAGGGCGCCGAGAGCGCGCGGGCTCTGCGGATCGAGCTCGAGGACCTTGCGGTAGGAAGCCACCGCGTCGGTGGGCTGGCCCAGCTTCTCGTCCTGGACCTGCGCCATCTGGACGAGCAACGCCTCGCGCTGGTCGGCCTCGTTGGTCAGGTCGATGCGGCGCTGGATCACGCCGATCATGTCCTCCCAGCGCTGGGTGCGGAGGAACAGTTGCTCGAGCGCGGCGAGCGCCTCGGCGTCGGCCGAGTCGATCTCGAGCATGTGCGTGTAGCCCGCAGCGGCTTCGTCGACGTTACCGAGCTGCTCGTTCAAGGCGGCGACCCTGAGCCAGTAGTCGCGCGCGAGCTGCGCGTCGGAGATGTCCTTGGCGACGTCCTTGAAGAGATCGACGAGGCGCTTCTGCGAGTCCGACACCTCGGCGACGCGCTCGATCTCGCCGCGCGTCTCGGCGAGGCTCGGATCTTCCTTGAGCGCCGCGGCGAGGGCGTCGAAGGCGCGGTTGTAGTCGGTCAGCGCGTCGGCGCTGATGCGCGCGATCTTGCGACGGAGCTGGACGCGCTTGGGCACGTCCTGCTCGGCCGTCGCGAGGATGTCGAGCGTGCCGATGAGCTTGTTCCAGTCCCCGCTCTCCTCGTAGATGGACTCGAGGATGGAGGCGGCGTCGGCCTTGAGATCGGGGTGCTCGAGCATCGCCTCAAGGGCGGCCTTCGCGCCCGCGTGCTGCGGGTCGAGAAAGAGGATCTCGCGGTAGTTCTCGAGCGCGCCGGCCGGATCTCCGGTGTGCTTCTCGAGCGTCTGGCCGAGGCGGAACTTGAGATCGATGAGGCCCTTCTCGTCGTTGTCGAGCTCGATGCGCCGGCGCAGCACGTCGACGTACGGCTCCCACCGCTCGAGGCGGCCATAGAGCACGTCGAGGGCGGCGAGCGCCGTCGCGTCGGTCGGCTCGTCCTCGAGCACGGCGAGGTACGTCTGGATCGCCTTGTCGACGTCCTTGACCTCGGTCTCGAAGAGCTTGGCGATCTCGTAGTTCATCGCCTTCTTCTCGTTCGGGTCGACCGAGAGATCGCGCTTCTTCTCGTAGATGCCGAGGAGATCGGTGAAGTTCTGCGTCTGCCGGTACAGCCGCTCGAGCGCGGCGATGGCGTCCGAATTCTCGCCGTCCATCTCGTAGACGGAGCGATAGGTCGCGAGCGCGCCCTCGGTGTCGTGGGCTTCGTCGGTGAGCACGCGGCCCAGCTTCAGCCGGAGGCTGATGCCGAGCTCGTTGCTGCCTTCGCCGTCGGCCGTGGAGATCGCCGAGCGGTACGCGGCGATGACCCGGTCCCAGCCCTGCGTGGCCTTGGCGGCGCGCTCGACGTCGGCGCTCGCCTGCTCGTCCTGCGGGGCGATCTCGAACGCGGAGAGATAGCGCTCGAACGCGCGTGCCGGGTCCTTGACCCGGCCTTCGTAGAGCGCCGCGACCTCGCGCAGGAGCTGCAGCTTGTCGTCGGCGTTCTCCTGGTGGCTTAGCTTGACCTCGATCGCGTTGGCGAGGAGCTTCGCGTTGCCCGTCGCGGTGTAGATCGGGACCAACGACTCCGCTGCGCGGAGGTTGTTCGGATCGAGCTCGAGGACCTTCTCGTACGCCTTGGCGGCGCGATCGGCCTTCTGCTTCTTGTCCGCCCAGAGCTCGGCGATCTTGAAGAGCATGCCGATCTTCGCTTCGGCGCCCGCTTCCTTCGCCTCCTGCTGCTCGAGGACGCGGATGAACTCGTCCCACTTGCCGCTCTCGGCGTAGAAGACCTCGAGGTCGTCCCAGCGACCGAGGGCGAGGTACTTCTTCTTGAGCGCCTCCTGCGCCTTGCGATCGTTCGGGTCGAGCGTGAGCAGGGTGCGCCACGCGGTGACGGCGCCCTCCTCGTTGTTCAGGCGATCGCCGTAGATGGTGCCGAGCTTGGTGAGGATCTGCACCTTCTGGTGCGTGTCGTAGGTGATCTCGGCCTGCTTCTCGAGCACGGCCGCGAGCTTCTCGAACTCCTTGCTGCGCTCGTACAGGACGCTCAACGCAGAGAGCGCCTCGGGGTTGCTGTCGTCGGCGACGAGCACCTCGCTCCAGAGCTCGATGCAGACGTCGGGCTTCTTCACGCGCTCGGTGGCGAGCTTCGCCATCTCGAGGAACTTGGCCGCGCGCTCGGCGCCGGAGAAGCCCTCCGCCTCGCGGCGTTGCAAATGCAGCAGCTTCTCCCAGTCGCGCCGCTTCTCGTACATCTGGCGCAGGTAGTCGGTTGCCGTCGCGTTGTCGGGCTCGATCGCGATGACGGCCTCGTACGCCTTCACCGCTTCCGCCTGGTTGGCGAACTTGGTGACGTACAGATCCGCCGCCTTCATGTAGAGCTCGACCTTCTCCACGTGATCGGGCACGAGAGCGGCGAGCTGCAGCAGCGTCTTGACGTACTCGTTGAAGCGCTTGGCGCCCTCTTGCTTCTCGGCGAGCGCGCGGAGCTCCGCGACCTTGCCTTCGTCGGCGGGCTCGCCGGCGACAGGAGCCGGAGCAGGGGTCGCGGCGGCGAGAGCGGGGGCGGGAGTCTCCGCGGGCGCGGTAGTCACCTCGGGGGCGGGCGCCGTCGGGGGAGGCGGCACCGAGACGTGGACCTCCATCTCGTTGGCGGCGAGGCCGTCCGGCGGCGGTGACGTGGGCCGGTCGCCCGGGCCCGATGTGGCCGCCGCGGCGGGGCGCGGAGTGGGCACGCCGGACGCAGGCAGGCCGTCGCCCGCTGCACCCGTCGGCCGGGCGAGCGTCTCGCCGATCTGCGCTTCGAACGCGCGCAGCTGCGGGTGCTCTGGGCTCGCCGCCGCAAGGCGCTCGAAGACCGTGCGCGCGCGAATCAAGTTACCCATCTCGCGCCAGGCGATGGTGCCGGCCTGCGCGAGCAGGAACGTGGCATCGCCGTTCTCGCCAGAGTGAGTGACAGCTTCCTCCGCGAGCGTGAGCACGCGGTTCCAGTCGCCGCCCTTCTTGCCGTACGCCTCGCGCAAGAAATGGAACGCGCCGTCCTGCGACGGATCGAGCTTGAGCGCCTCCTCGAGGAAGCGCGCGCCGACGTCGAGGTTCTGGTGCCGGCTCACCCAGCGCACGCCGAACATCTGCGCCGCCTTCGCGCGGGCGTGCTTGTCCGCAACGCCCTCGAGGATCTCCTGCTGCTCCTTCTCGAGGCGGTCGAGGTGGTTCTGCTCGGCGAGCGCGCCCTCGTAGAGGGCTGCGATCTGCCGGGCCATCGGATCGGCCGCGTACGCGCGCGCCAGCATGCTGACGGTCTCGTCGGGCGCGAAGCGACGCGCGATGCGCGCCGCACGCAACAAGAGGCGCGCCTTGGCCGCCCCGCTCGTGTCGTTCGCCGCGCGGAGCAGCTGCGAGACCTGCCCCTCCCAGGAGCCGCTCTCCGCCTGCACGTCTTCGAGGCAGGCGCTGGCTTCCTTGTTCTCGCCGCCGCTCGCCGCGAGCGCGCGGGCGTAGGTCGCCGTCGCCTTGTCGTGATCGCCCATGTCGCAGAGCACGTCGCCGAGCTCGACGAGCAGCGCGCTCGCCTCGGGGCCCTGCGTCGCCTTCAGCTCCAACTCGAGGAGCTTCTGGACCATGTTGAGCTTGCCGAGCTCCCAGTAGATCGACCGGGCAGCCTCCAGGCTCTCGAGCAGAGCTGGGTTCAGCTTGTAGGCGTCCTGGAAGTGCTTCAGCGCTTTGACGCCCGCCAAGAACTTGGTTTCGAGAAGACGACCCAGCTGCAGGTGGTACGCGGCCTTTTGTGCGTTGTGGCCGGCCCCCGCGATGCCCTTCTCGAGTTCTTCGACGAGCGACTGCCAGTCGCGAACGTTCTCGAGGTACGAAAGACGCTCCTGAAGGTCCATGGATCCTCTTGCTCTAGCCCCTGACTAACAAGCGAGACTTCCCCCCATCACCGCCCGGTGCTCTGCCTCGCTGCAGGGCACCGATGTCTCCGGATGTGTGGTGGAAAAAAGAAGGGGGCAGGTGATCGCTCGTTGCCGAGAGCCAACGGTACCAGACCGCGCTCGTTGTGGGAGCGCGATCTGACGATCCGTTTTGCGAGCTCCAGCGCCGCCGTTTGGCGCGCTTGACAACACGTGCCCCGTTGCTTCGCCGGTGCTCAGGGGGCCTGACCGCCGACGATCTTGAGGAGCTCTTGAGCCTGGGTGCACTCGTCCGCGTACCGCTGGGCTGCGCCGCCGCGGCAGACGGTCTTCTGGAAGGCGAGCAGGTTGGAGTTGGCCTCGCTCTTCCTCGGGGGGTTCGCCTTCGCGTAGGCAGCACCCAGGTTGTAGAAGGCGATCTGCTCGCCCTTCTCGTTGCAGGCGCCGCACGACTTCTTGGCAGCCTCGAACTCGCGAACGGCGCCGCTGGCGTCGCCCTTGCGCTCGAGGACCAACCCGTAGAGCGAGTGGACCGAGAAGCCGGACTTGTCGCCCTTGTCCCAGCTCACGCCCTCCTTCAGCACCTGCTCGGCCTGATCGAGAAAGCCGAGGCGGATGTAGAGATCGGCGAGCGGGCCGTAGTAGCCGAGCTGGTCAGGCTTGAGCTCGATGGCCTTGGTGTAGTGCTCGAGCGCGCCCTTCTCGTCGTCGAGGTGCAAGAGCACCTCCGCGAGATCGAAGTGCGGATCGGCGTAGTTCGGGTCGAGCTTGATCGCCTGCTCGAGCGGCTCCTTGGCTTCCGTCCAGGCGGTGGGGCCCTTGTTCGCCATCTGCTCGAGCGCGTAGCCCTTGAGCCAGAAGAAGTCCGCGTGGTCGGGCGCGAGCTTCGTCGCCGGGCCGAGCGTCTCGTTCACCTTGTCCCACGACTCCTTCTTCTGGTACGTGCGCGCCAGCTTCCACTGGATGCGGTAGTTGGAAGGGTCGAGCTGCTTGGCCTGCTCGTACTTCGAGATGGCGTCGTCGGGGTTGCTCTCGCGCGCCTTGTCTCCCTCGTTGGCGAGGTTGACGGCTTCGATGTTGTTGCGACTGCAGCCAGC
>DATIQP010000215.1:0-7495 GCA_035470765.1 Polyangiaceae bacterium
CGGCCGGTGCGTCGGCCCGCGCGGGACGCCGGGCGCCTCGCCGGGAAGCGCGGCCACGGCCTCGTCGTGGACCGGATCGCACGTGGCCGCGATCAGACCCAACAAGGCGAGCGCGAGGTGCTTCATAGCGCCGCCTCCAGCGAGACCGAGCCTACCGCCGAGAAGCGCTGGGTCAGGTAGATGTCGTCGAGGTACTGCGTCGACGTGACCGTGACGTCGACGCCCAGCATCCACGCGCGAGGGTCCGAGCTCTTCCCGAGGCCGGTGCGGAGGCTCGCGCCGCCGGTGAGGTTGACCAGCGGCCCGAGCTCGCGGTTGCCGGTGCGCAGGGCGGGGTAGTCGTAGCCGGGCGAGAGGACGTACGCGCGCTGCCAGAAGTCGACGGGCGTCTGCCCGTAGAAGCGCGCGTGCGGGCCCAGCTCGACGCGCCGCCCGAGGTCGAAGAGCCAGCGCGCATCCGTCGTCGTCGCCTTCAGGCCCCACGTGTCGATGTAGGCGCGCTCGTCGAGACGCAGCGTCGACTGCTGGAAGCGGTGAGCCCAGCGCATCGAGAGCGCGTAGCGGTCGCGGGTCAGCGGGAGCTGCTCGAGCGCGCGCTCGGAGACGCGGAGCTGGTTCACCTCGGCGATCGACGCTCCGACCGGCACCATCACGCCGGGCGCGAAGAGCGGCACGTACCGGTACGGCTTGGAGGGATCGCCGTACTCGAGCATGACGTCCGCCACGATCGACACGACCGTCGAGCGGTTCACGACCACGGTCATCCCCGCCTTGATCGCGTCGCGATCGAGCACGCGCGAGAACACGGAGAACGGCGTCCCCGAGCGGCCGGCGATGTCGTGCAGGTGGCTGTAGCCGAGGAGCAGCGTGAGGTTCTTCGCGAAGAGATCCTTCGTGATCGTCGCGCCGCCCATCAACGACGTGTAGTCCGGTTCGACGGACACGACGGCGGTGGCGGCGGCGCCGAAGTCGTGGGGCTTGTAGGCGCCGTCGAGCGTGCCGGCGTGGCGCACCTCGACGAAGGGCGGCGACGCCGTGGAGACGACGTCCGCGGACGCCGCCGACACGACGTCCACCAGGTACCGACCGTTCACGCTCCATCCGGCCGTGGGGTTGTTCAGCCCACCGGCGATCGAAGGCGTGAGGACGTAGACGTGATCGGAGTCCGCGTAGCTCGCGACCTCCGTCGACGCGGTCACGTCGATGTCGTGGGTCGTGACCGAGCGGGCTTCGGGCGTCTTCTCGGCGGGCCCGAGGTGCAGCTCCGCGCGCGGATGGCCGCCCGGATCGGTCGTGTCGTCGCGCAGCTGTGCCAGGGCGTCGCCGCGGTCGAGCACGACCGCGAGCGAGGCGACGCTCAGTTGCAGCCGCAGCCGCCGCCAGCCTCGAAGCCGCCGCCCACCGCGCCCTCCTGCACGGCGCGCACGTGCGCTTCGCTCGGCCCGGTCAGGTCGGCGGTGGTCATCGAAGGATGAGCCAGCTTGCCGCGGTCGTACGGGGCCACGCCTGCGCAACCGATTCCGGTCGCCGCGGCGACGAGGAGCAGAACGAGAACCAGCGGATGAACGCAACGTGACATGGACCTCTTAGTGCCCCGTGGTGGGTGCGAGCAGGGCGAGCGACCAGTTTTGCACGCGAGCGACCGAGTGGCTGGCTGAGCCGCGGCGAATTTTCCGCCTCGTCAGAAACGGAAGCCAGCTCCGTTCGGGGTCACCAGGAGCCCATAGCCCAGCTGGCGCTTCACCTCGTTCGCCCCGGCGACGGCGAGCGGAATGCCCACCGCCAGGCAGACCACGCCGACGATCATCGCGCCGATGCCGGTCGCGAGAAGAGCGTCGCCCGTGCTCTTCTGGCTGTCGACGTCCGACTGGGTCGAGCAGCCCGGATCGCCGAGCTTGCACGGCAGCACCGCGCCGAGGACCGCGAACGCGATGCCGGCGCCGATGCCCACCGCGCCGATGGTCATGAACGTCCAGCCGATCCCGTACGTCCCGTTCGTCTGCACCAAGCTGGCGGGCGCGGGGAGTGGGGCGAAGCTCGCGGGCATCGTGGCGTCGGAGGTCGTCGGAGGCGGCGACTGACCCGGCCGAACGAGCACGGACGTTTGCTGGACGGGGGAAGCGGCCTGCGGCTCGACGCACGCGGCGGAGGCGAGGGCGATCGCGGCGATGATGCAGAGGCGTTTCATCGGATGATGCTCCCGGAGTGCTCGCGGATCTCGGCGACCTGAGGCTTGAGCGTGGTCATTTCTTCCGCGTCCAGATACGTCCAGGCCTTCTGCGCGATCGTCGGATACCAGCGCATCATCGCGTCGCCGATCGCCTCCTCGATCCCTTTGTAGATGACGGGTCCGACGTCGACGCGCGTCGTGGCGCCCGTCGCCGGGTCGACGACCGGGCTGGCCTGGTAGGCCTGGACGCCCTGGATCTGCTGCGGCTCGAGGTCGAGCTTCTTGACCCAGAGCTTCTGGCGCGAGAGCGACTCGACGAGGACGAACTCGACGAAGCCCTGCACGGTCATCGAGAACTTCCGCTCGACGTAGTCGACGACGCCGCCGGAGCCGACCATCGCCGGCGCCCCATAGCGCACCTCGGACGTCGTGAGGAACACCGTCGGAGTGAGCACGAGGTCGGCGGACTTCTTGTCCGCGTAGGTGATGTCGTCGTAGCTCGCGTGAGGCCCCGAGACCTTGACGCCCTTCGCGACGAGGATCTTGTCGAGGTCCGCCGCGAGCGAGCTCGAGAAGCCCGTCGCGAAGTTCTTGTAGGTCTGCGCGCTCACCGAGCTGTCGCGCGCCCAGTCGGGCCGCACGACCGCGATCGTGAGGGCAGCCGAGCCCGCGGGCTGGCTGCCCGGCAGGGCCCAAGAATACTGGTAGCTGTCGCGACTCGAGGGCGGCTGCGCGGGGACGTGAGGGGGCGGTGGAGGCAAGCACGCGGCGATCGCCAACGTGGCCGCCAAAAGAATTGGGCGCATGAACCCACTATCGAGCAAGCGTCGTGACGTTACAACGAGGACGACAGCCGGCGCCTCGGCGACGTGCGCGACGTCAATCGGGCGTCGTCCGACGGCTGCTCACGAGCCCCCTCGAGCGCGCCGGTGCTCGGCGCGAGACGATGAGGCGAGGTGCACGCGTCAGGGCCGAGCCGTTTGCCCCGACGGCTGGGATGCCTTCTCCTGGCTCGCTTGATGCACCTCTTTCCACTGCCCGGAAAGGAGGCACTCATGAGCATCACCGAAAGCTTCGAACGCATCGGCCACGACGTCCGGGCGCGACGGGATCAGGCCATCGACGCTCTGTTGCGCCGCATGGACCTGCAACCTCGTCAGAGCGCACTGCGGCCGCTGCTGTGGATCGCGATCGGAGGCATCGCCGGAGCCGCCATCGTCTACTTCATGGCGCCTGAGTCGGGCCGCAAGCTCCGCGAACGGCTCACCAAGCTCTCCGGCGAGCGCGTCCCCTTCCATCGCGTCGAAGAAGAGGAGCAGCCCGCGGCGCCCACGACCCACTGAGCTGGGACCTGGAGGCGCAGGCCATGCACACCCAAGGCCACCTTTGACAGTCGGGGCGTGGTGGCGTAAACCCCACGCCCCACGGCTTTTTGTGCCCGTGAAACCCCAACCGCTCGCCCCTTCCTCATCCGAGTGGGCGCGCAAATGCCCCGGCACCGAGCCCCATCCACGGCTTCGGGGTCGGGCAGAGAAATGTGCAAAGTGCATTGATGGCTGAAACCACAACCCTCCGCTCGGAAGGCCAAAAATCCGAGCAAGACAGCTTCGCCAGCATGTTCGAGGCGAGCATCCAAGCTGGAGGCTTCGTCAAAGAAGGCGAAATCATCAGCGGCACCGTCGTCGCCGTCCAGCGCGACGAGGTCGTGATCGACATCGGTGGCAAGAGCGAAGGCATCATCGCTCTCTCCGAATTCCTGGACGCGCAGGGTCAAGTCTCGGTCAAGGCCGGCGACAAGATCGACGTCTTCATCGAGAGCCGCGAAAACGACGACGGCCTCGTCACGCTTTCCAAGGAGAAAGCGGACAAGATGAAGGTGTGGGACGAGATCTCGGCCGCGTGCGAGCGCGACGAGCTCATCGAGGGCACCATCAGCCAGCGCGTGAAGGGCGGCCTGTCCGTCACGATCCGCGGCGGCGTGAAGGCCTTCCTCCCCGGCAGCCAGGTGGACCTGCGGCCCATCCGCAACTTGGACAAGCTGATCGGCCAGACCTACCAATTCAAGGTCATCAAGTTCAACAAGAAGCGCGGAAACATCGTGCTCTCTCGCCGAGTCCTCCTCGAAAAGGAGCGCGACGAGATCAAGACCAAGACCCTCGAGACTCTCGAGGAGGGCAAGGTCGTCAAGGGCGTCATCAAGAACATCACCGAGTACGGCGCCTTCGTCGACCTCGGCGGCATCGACGGCCTGCTCCACATCACCGACATGAGCTGGGGCCGCGTCACGCACCCGAACGAGCTGTTCAAGGTGGGCGACGAGGTCACCGTCCGCGTCCTCAAGTACAACCCGGAGACGGAGCGCGTGTCGCTCGGCCTCAAGCAGACGCAGGAAGACCCGTGGACCCACGCCGAAGAGGCGTTCCCGCCGGGCAAGCGCGTCAGCGGCAAGGTCATGAGCATCACCGACTACGGCGCGTTCGTAGAGCTCGAGCCGGGTGTCGAAGGCCTGATTCACGTCAGCGAGATGAGCTGGACGAAGAAGGTCAAGCACCCGAGCAAGCTGCTCGAGATCGGCCAGACGGTGGACTGTCAGGTGCTCGAGGTCGACAGCAAGAGCAAGCGCATCTCGCTCGGCCTCAAGCAGCTCGAGCCGGATCCCTGGAGCATCTTCGTCGAGAAGTACCACCCGGGTGACAAGATCGGCGGCAAGGTCCGCTCGATCACCGACTACGGCGTCTTCATCGGCATCGAAGAGGGCGTCGACGGCATGGTCCACAAGAGCGATCTCTCGTGGACGGCCAAGGTCAACAACCCCGCCGACCTGTTCCACAAGGGCGACGACGTCGAGGCCATCATCCTCTCGATCAACCACGACGAGAAGAAGGTCAGCCTCGGCATCAAGCAGCTCTTCGACGATCCGTGGCCGGGCATCTTCAACGATCTCGCGCCGGGGAAGGTCACCGCGTGCGAGGTCGTCTCGGTGGTGGACTACGGCGTCTTCGTGCGCGTGCGCCCCGGCGTCGAGGGGCTCATCTCGCAGAGCGACATCGTCGAGCCGGTTGGCGCGGACGGTACCCCCGTGCCGCTCAAGATCGGCGACAAGCTGACGGCCGAGGTCGCCAACGTCGATACGCAGGATCGCCGGCTCACGCTGTCGATGCGCATCGGCGAGGCCGGCGGGTCGTCGACGAAGCCGGAGAAGCGCGCCAGCGTCATGCCGAAGAAGGCGGACGCTGGAGCGGCCGGCGGAACCATCGGCGAGTTGATCAAGCAGAAGCTCGGCGACAAGCTGGGCATCAGCAAAGAGGAAGAGAAGACGGAGGAGAAGAAGGACGAGTAATCGTCGTTCTTTCCGTCTTCACCGCGGACGCCGCGCATCCTTCGCTGGGTGCGCGGCGTTCGTGTTTTCGGGGCCAGACCGTGACGGAGGCAGCCTCGGGGTGTATCGTCCCGCCGCGATGGCAGACCAGCTCTGGGCCCCGTGGAGGATGGAGTACATCTTCGGCGAGAAGACGGATCGGTGCGTCTTCTGCGACGCGCTCTCCGGCGCGCCTGCGAAGCGCGTCCTCGCCGCGCAGCCTCACGCCTTCGTGATCCTGAACAAGTACCCCTTCGCAGCGGGGCACTTGCTCGTCGTGCCTCGCCGGCACGTGAGCGATCTCGCCGAGCTCGCGGACGACGAGGCCGACGCGCTCTTCCGGCTCTTGCGCGCGAGCGTCGCGCGCCTGCGCTCCGCCGTATCGCCGCAAGGTCTCAACGTGGGCTTCAACCTCGGCAAGGCCGCGGGCGCCGGGATCGCCGAGCACATGCACGCGCACGTCGTCCCGCGCTGGAACGGCGACACCAACTTCATGCCCATCCTCGCCGATCTGCGCGTCATGCCCGAGCACCTCGACGCGACCTTCGACCGGCTGGCGCCGCACTTCGCCGACCTCGGTGCGCAGGCCAATGGCTGAGCAACTCGTCCCGCGGAGGTGGCGCAAGCCTCTCTTGCTGGGGCTCTCCGGGCTCGTCTTCGTCGTCATCGTGGCCCTCGCGCACTCGGTGATGACGCCGTTCGTGATGGCCATGGTCATCGCGTACGTGCTCACGCCCGTCGTGTCCTGGGTCGAGCGATTCCGCGTCAGGCGCGGCTGGGCGATCGTGCTCGTGTACGTCGGCGTGCTCGGATCGCTCGGCATCTTCGGCCGGCTCGCCGCTCCGCGCGTCGGCCAGGAGCTCGGCAACCTGGGGACGGAGCTCCGCCACGACGCGACGGCCGCCCGCGAGCACTGGATCCCCATCGCGCAGCAGCGCCTCCGCGAGCTGGGCCTCGAGGGTGCGCCGCCGCCCGAAGCCGAGCCCGGTCCCGCGCTCGTCGTCAGGCCGCAGCCAGACGGCAGCTATGCCATCGACGTCGCGCGCGGCGTCGTCATCGAGCCCAAGGGCCAGCGCGGGTGGGTCGTCACGCCGCGCGAGCCGGAGGAGGGCCGCGTGGATCTCGCCCACATGGCCGACGAGGCGATCGCCAAGACCGCCGCCTACGTCCACGCCAACGCCGTCGACCTGCTCAGGTTCGGCGGCAACCTCGTCGCGTCGGCCGCCCGCGCGGTCTTCGTCTTCGGCATCACGCTCATGCTGGCGGCCTACATGATGCTCACGCGAGAGAGCATCCAGGCCTTCTTCCGCTCGCTGGTCGACGAGGGCGCCCGCCGCTCGTTCGACGAGCTGCTCGAGCGGCTGGACCGCGGCCTCCAGGGGGTGATCCGCGGCCAGCTCATCATCTGTCTCATCAACGGCGTGCTGACCGCCATCGGCTTCGCGCTCATCGGGGTCAAGTACTGGCCAGTGCTCTCGCTCTTTGCCACCGTGCTGTCGCTCATCCCCATCTTCGGCGTGATCATCAGCTCCGTGCCGGCCGTGGCAGTCGCCCTCACGCAGAACGTCGGCATGGCGCTGATCGTGCTGGCGTGGATCGTCGTCATCCACCAGATCGAGGCGAACTTCCTCAACCCGAAGATCATGGGCGACGCGGCGAAGATCCACCCCGTGCTCGTCATCTTCTCGCTGATCGTGGGCGAATACCTCTTTCATGCGAAGGGCGCGCTGCTGGCGGTGCCCTGCATGTCCATCGCGCAGAGCGTCTTCTTGCACTTCCGGGACGCGATCGCGCCCGCCGCGGAGCAAGACGGCGAAGGTTGACCGAGCTCGGTGCGGTCAGGGAGCGAGCTTGGCCGCGCGGAGCACGCCGCGCACGACGTAGTCCTGGTACGTCTCGTTGCCGCACAGCCACAGCGTCAGCGGCTGGGCGAGCTCGCCGCCCGAGGCTCCGCGCAGCAGCTCGGC
>DATIQP010000216.1:0-4211 GCA_035470765.1 Polyangiaceae bacterium
CCTTCCGCTCTCGTCGTCGACGCCGATCTTCGTCGGCGGCGCCGTGCGCTGGCTCGTCGACCGCTACACGCGCGCCAAGGCGACGGCCGGAGAGAAGAAGCCAACCGAAGAGGAGATCACCGCCGAGGGCGACAAGAGCCCCGGCGTGCTCATGGCCTCCGGCTACATCGCGGGCGGCGCCATCGCCGGGATCGTCATCGCGTTCTTCGCGGGCGTCATGGCGGACTTCCAGGCCAAGGTCGACGACTGGGCCGGCGCGCACAACCCGCTGTTCGCCGGGCGCTGGTCGGACGTGCTGTCGCTCGTGCCCTTCGCGGCCCTGGCGATCCTGCTCTGGGCGACGGGGCGCGAGCTCGTCTTCCGGCGTCGCGTATAATCGAGCCATGCGCGGCCCTGCTTCGTTCGTCCTCGGGCTCCTCGCCACTGCGTGCGGCGGCGGCTCGCCGATCGGCCCGGACGACGCGGGTCAGGACGCGAGCCTCGACGCGACGAGCGACGCGGGCGCGGCGAAGGACGCGGCCGCCGCCGACGCGTCCGCCGACGCGCCGGCGGACGCGGGCGATCTGCTCGCCAAGCTCCAGGCCCTCACGGCCTCGTGCAACCAGGTCTCGAACGGCCTGTTCGCCCTGAACGGAGGAGGAACGCCGACGGTCCCGATCTGCGGCCTCACCGGCGCGGTCTTCTGGAAGGCCGACATGGACATCGACTGCGACGGCAAGACGACCACGCAGTGCAACATCAACACCGATCCCTGGTACCAGAACCAGACCGCGGCGACCGACTCGCAGGGAAACCCGCTCGACGCGGCGAACCTGCCGTACACGGTGGTGCCGGGCAAGAGCACGAGGTTCGACTACGCGCAGGCCGGGCTGAAGCTCGGCAGCGTCATCCTCGTCGTCTACCAGGGCAAGGCCGAGTACACGGTCTTCGGCGACATCGGCCCGACGGCGAGCATCGGCGAGGCGTCGTACGCGACGGCGAACGATCTCGGCATCGACCCGAACCCGAGCACCGGCGGCGTCGGGGGCGGCGTGCTCTACGTGGCGTTCACCGGCTCCTCCGCGGTGGCCTCGCCGATCGAAGACCACGCGGGGACGGTGACGCTGGGCCAGTCGCTGCTCACCACGCTCGTCGGGCCCTAACGCGAGGGCGATCGGTTGCTTCTCTCCGAGCACGTGCTCGCGCAGCGGCGCGGCGACAAGTTGCACCTGCGGACGATCGACGCGGCGACGCGGGCCCGCGCCGAGGCGATCGCGCGGGAGCTGGTGGGCGTCGCGCACGCGCACCTCGGCGGCGCGCGCGGCGAGCTCGAGGCCGCCCTCGCCGCGGTCGACGCGCTGCCGAAGGACACCAAGCTCAAGGCGGGCCTGATCAAGCTGGTGGTCGATCGCTGCGAGTTCGAGGCCGCGCCGCCGGTCTCCCCCGAGGAGCTGCGCCGCGAGGTCTTCTCGCGAGCCGCCGCGGAACGGCGCGAGCACGGCCACCTGGATCGCGGCAAGCTCGTGGCGGACGTCGCTGCGACGCACCGGCTGTCCGCCGAACAGCTCGAGCGCGTCCTCTACGCCGACCTCAAGGCCTCGCACACGCTCATCGCCTTCGACGCCGTCGCTCCGGCGGCGCTCGTCGAGTCGCTCGTTCGCGGCCAAGCGCAGGCGGTCCTCCTGCGCGCCGAGCGCGTCGCGGCGCGGGTCCGGTGCAAGAGCCCGGGCACGCTGCGGGCGATCCTCCGCACGCTCAAGTTCCACCGCCTGCTCTTCACCGTCGTCCCCGGCGAGGATGGCGCCCACGTCCTCGGCATCGACGGCCCCATGAGCCTCTTCGAGGCGGGGACGAAGTACGGCCCGCGCCTCGCGATGGCGCTGCCCGCCCTCGAATCCGCCGACGAGCTCGAGCTCGAGGCCACCGTGCGCTGGGGCAAGGAGCGCGCGCCGCTGCTCTTCTCGCACCGCCACGCGCCAGCCGGCGGCCCCAAGCTCGCGGAGGCGCCGCTCCCCGACGAGGTCGAGGCGCTGCGCGCCGCGCTCGAACAGGCGGGCTCGGGCCTGGAGGTGCGCCGGAGCAAAGCCATCCTGAACCTCCCCGGGGTCGGCGTGTGCGTGCCGGATCTGGAGCTGAGCCAGGACGGCCGCGTCGTCTACGTCGAGGTCCTCGGCTTCTGGAGCCGGGAGGCCGTCTGGCGCCGCGTCGAGCTCGCCGAGAAGGGCCTCGGGGCGCGCGTGCTCTTCTGCGTGAGCTCGCGGCTGCGCGTGAGCGAGGAGGTGCTGCCCGACGACCTGCCCGCGGCGCTCTATGTCTACAAGGGCGCGATGAGCGCCCGCACCGTCGCCGAGCGCGCGAAGAAGCTCCTCGCCCGCGACGTCGTCCGCCCGTGCTAACAGGGGTGCCGTGCGTCGTGCGCTCTGGCTGATCCTCGTCCTCGGGTGTCACGAGCCCTCGCGCGCGCCCGTCGCCGATGCCCCGCCGCCCGACGCGCGCGCGACTCCCGACGCCGCGGAAGCGGGCTCGGTCGAAGCCGGTGCGGACGCGGACGCGGAAGCCGGCCTCGTGCGGACGGGCCCGGCCGACATGCTCTTCGTCCCCGGCGGGACGTTCACCATGGGCGCCGACAGCGGCGGCGAGGAGGACGAGCACCCCGCCCACGCCGTGACACTGCCGGGCTTCTGGCTCGATCGCACGCCCGTCACCAACGAGGCCTACGAGCGGTGCGTCGCCGCGAAGGCTTGCCGCCCGAGCGATCACACGGTCGCGAGCCGACGCGACCAGGGACGCGACGCGGACTTCCTCAAGCCGAAGCACCCCGTCGTGGGCGTGAGCTGGGACGACGCCAAGGCGTTCTGCGCGTGGGCGGACAAGCGCCTTCCGCGGGAGGCGGAGTACGAGCGCGCGATGCGTGACGACGACGGACGAACGTACGCCTGGGGAAACGAGACGCCCACGCTCGACCGAGCCGTCTTCGGTCGCGAGCTCGGCGTGGGCTCGACGGACGACGTCGGCACACACCCGCGCGGGCGTGGCCCCTACGGCCACGACGATCTCGCGGGCGAGGTCTGGGAGTGGTGCGAGGACGAGTACGATCCGTACGCCTACCGGCGCGAGACCGCGAGCCAAGGCGCGCCCGGCACGTGCGCGCAGATCCTCGCAGCTCAGGACGAGCTGCGCGCGCGAGGCCAGCAGGGCTTCACGGGGAGCAACCCCATCCCGCGCATCTGCGAGCACGTGCTGCGCGGCGGCGGCTTCAACTACGGCGCCTCGGGGCTGCGCGCGACCAACCGCGTGCACCACCCGGGGAGCTTCCGCATCGTGATGGCCGGCTTCCGCTGCGCGCGCTCGGAGTGACGCGGGTCATCGTGCCCCTGGTCGCTGCATTGTGCCCGTGGTCGTGGACCCGACCACTCCCGCGAGCAGAAAGCCGCAGAATTCCGCCTCCGCGTGGTGTGCCCGCTTCTTGCAAAACCAAGCCCAGGAGGGGGTAGGAGAACAAATGAGCACTGGCGTTGTATTCGACGAAGAGGCCGCGACCGATCCGAGCGAGCGCCGCTCCGACGAGCGCATCCCCATCAAGACCGAGGTGTCCCTCGCGAGCGACTCGCAGTTCTTCGCGGGCCTCACGGGGAACATCTCCAAGGGGGGACTCTTCGTCGCGACATACCAGCCAATGCCCATTGGCTCAGCGGTGAAGCTGCAGATCGCCCTCCCCGACGGCGACCTGGAGGCCACGGGCGTGGTGCGATGGATCCGCGAAGCTTCGAGCGGGGCTTTGCCCGGCGTCGGTGTCGCCTTCGACCCGCTCGACGATGCGAGCGCCGAGCGCATCGCGAGCTTCTGCGCGCTGCGCGACCCGCTGCTGCACGACGAGTAGGCCGGGCGGAGCGGGGTGCGGATCGGTCGATCCACGCCGCGCATCGCTCGCGCCGATTTCGCACGTGATTCCGCGGGAAGGAGCGCGGCACGACGAGTGCAGTGCCCGGGCCATGCGCTCGACGGCACGCTCGGCAACCCTCGTCGTCTCCGTTCTCTTCGGTGCCGCGTGCAGCAGCGGCGACGCCGCCGATCAGAACTCCAACCTCTCGACGACGATCGACATGGCCGACTACGTCCTGCCGAGCTGCGCGAGCGGGGCTCCGGCGTGGCAGATCGGCAGCGAGCAGTTTCGCGTCGTGCCGATGGGCATGCAAGGCGGCTCGGGCCGCTTCGTCATCGTGAAGAGCACC
>DATIQP010000217.1:0-4401 GCA_035470765.1 Polyangiaceae bacterium
GTGCGCCCCCAGAACAGCCACGCCGTGACGGCCAGGGCGAAGACGACGAGCGGCACTTGCCGGTACGGGCTCGGGCCGCGGATGGGCACCGTGACGGGCAGCTCTCCGGACGGCTGGAACCACGGCGCCTCGGGGACGTAGCGCAGCTGCAGCGTCGCGCTGCGCGCGCGCCCGGGCGGGTTGAACGTCACGTGGAGCGGGACGTGACCGTGCTCGATCGACCCCGCTCCGACGAGCACCGAGTCGAGGCGCGCCTCCACGCTGCCTCCGAGCACCTCGACGCCGCTCGTCTCGGGCGACGTCCTGACGAGCACGTCGAGCACGAGACCATCCTCGGGCGACGACGGCGCGACGTCCCTCGCCAGCGAGAGCACGACCCGCGCGTCGCGCTCGATCGGAGCGACGTGCTCGCTCGGCATCGTGTCCGCTCCGCCCGCGTAGCGCACGCGCAGCGCGCCGCGACCCGGCGGCCCGAGCGTCTTGGGATCGACGACGAAGCTCGCGCGGCCGGCCGCCGCGGTGGTGGCGCGCGCCACGATCGAGCCCGATTCGTTCTCCAGCGTCAGCTCGAGCCCGCTCGCCGGTGAGCGCGACGGCTCGGACGCGTCGTCGTCGAAGGCGGCGACCGCGTCGAACGACGCCGGCGGCGCGTCGAGCGAAAAGAGCCGCGGCTCCGGATCGAAGCGCAGCTCGACGGACCGCTTCGTCAAGTCGACGCTGTAGTCGGCCGACGCGGGGCCGAGGAGATCCTTCGGCGAGAGCTCGAGGTGTACCGCGTAGGTGTCCACGGCGAGCGGCACCCACATGCAGAAGCGGCCGCCCTCGTCCGTCCTGTCCGCACGATCGAGCGCGGCGAGAGCTCGGGCCGAGGCGTCGGAGCGAGTCGGCGACTCGGCGGCGTGCGCGTCGCCGCACAGGCCCGGGTGAGCGTCGATGGCTTCGGCAGGCGCCGCCAGGCGGCTGATGCGTACCGAGAGCGCCGCGTCGGGCACGGGCGTTCCCGCGTCGTCGAGGATGCGGCCCTCGAGGAGGAGGTTGCCGTGGCTTCGCCCCGCGTGACCGTCGATCCGCGGAGTGCCTCGCACCCGCAGATGTGGCCGCTCCGCCCACACCGGCGGCGCGGTGAGGATGACGAGAGCGACGAGAGAAGAGAGGAGCGAATGGAGAGCTCGCACGCGGTGGCGATGAAGCTTAGACCATCCTCGTCCGTCGAATGATGGGAAGGTCCTGTGGTACCATCGTGACCGATATGCTGGGCTGCGTCCGCATGCGCGTGCAGTTCGGACCCGAGCGAAGGTGCGTTCCGTTCGCTCTGCGACGGGCCGCCGCGCTCGCCGTGCTCTTCGTGTTGCTCGCGTTCGCCGCGCCGCTCCACGCCGACTCGCGCACCGCCTTCTTGATCGATCGGCTCAAGAGCGACGACTTCCGCGTCCGCACCAACGCCGCGCTCGCGCTCGGCGCGACCAACGACGAAGCCGCGGTGCAGCCCCTCTGCGGCGCCGTGTCGGATTCGAACGAAGTCGTGCGGCAGGCCGCGGCGGCGGCGCTCAAGCGCCTCGGCAAGGCGTCGGGCGTGGGGTGCATGAAGGCGCGCCTCGGCGTGGAGCCGAGCTCCGCGGTCAAGCTCCAGCTGTCGCGCGCGATCGAGTCCATCGAGGCGGTCTCGGGCGGAGGCGGCGGCGGAGACGGGCCGCCGCGGAACGTCCCCGGCGCGAAGTTCTACGTCGCCGTGGCCGCGGGGACGAACAACGCGGGCCGCGATCTCGTCCGCCCTGCGATGGGCGCCCTGCGGGGGAAGCTCGAGGCGGCGGGTTCCTACCAGATCGCGCCGCACGGCGAGTCGCCGGACGCCGCGCGGGCGGTCATCTCGAGGCGCAACCTCAAGGGCTACTACCTGACGGTGAGCATCGACGTCTCCGACACGGATCGAGGCCTCAAGGTGCTCGTCCGCCTGGCGGTCTTCGGCTACCCCGGCCGGGACCTGCGCGGCGAGGTCGCCCCCTACGCCATCGCCCCAGGCGTGAAGCGCGGCGACACCACGACCGAAGACCAGCTGCTCCGCGCCGTCGCGGAGCGAGCGGCCGATCAGTTCGCGCAGAACTTCCAATGACTAAAACTGGCTTTTGGCCCGATCATGCGGGACGATCCGCGCGAGGGGACGACAACCCATCATGACCAGCTCCGCATCCGCCACAGGCTCCGCCGAGAAGTCGGGTCGCCACCAACGAAGCATCCGCAACTACCTGCTCGATGCGCCCTTCCAGCTCAAATACACGGGCTACCTCGTGGGGGTCGCCCTCCTCATCAGCATCGTGCTGGGCGTGCTGCTGTGGCGATCGAGCAACAAGGTGGTCGACGAGAGCTCGAAGGTCAGCGACGTCGTCAAGATGTCGATCAAAAACGATCCGATCTACGGCGACAACCCCGAGCTCATGAAGTCGTTCAACGACTCGTCCTCCGACTCGGACAACCGTGTGGCGCAGCAGCAGAAGGCGATGCTCGGCTCCGTCGTCGGCGGCTTGACGCTGCTCGTCGTGCTCATCGGCTTGCTGGGCATCTTCATCACGCACAAGGTCGCGGGGCCCATCTACAAGATGAAGCGGCTGCTCAGAGAGGTCGGCGAGGGCAAGCTGAACTTCCCGCGCGGCGGCCTTCGCAAGGGCGACGAGCTGCAGCACTTCTTCGACGCGTTCCTGAAGATGGCCGACCAGCTCAAGGCGCGACAGAAGAACGAGGTCGACATCCTCGAGGCGGGCATCGCCTCCGCGAAGTCCGCCGGCGCGACCGACGAGTCGCTCGCGAAGATCGTCGCGGTGCGCGACGAGATGAAGCGCGCGCTGGAGCAGTGACCAAGGAGCTCGGCGATCGGGCCGAACGCGCCGCGGAAGACTTCTTGCGCGCGCGGGGCTTCGTCATCCTCGAGCGCAACCTCCACGTCGGGCGTTTCGAGATCGACCTCCTCGCGCGGAGCGGGCCGCTGCTCGTCATCGCCGAGGTTCGCACGCGCGGAGCCGGCTCGTTCGAGCGCGCGCTGGCGAGCGTCGGCGAGAAGAAGCGCGCGCGGCTGATCGCCGCCGCGGACCGTCTCTGGCGCGAACGCTTCAAGGACGACGCGAGCGTCGAGCGCGTGCGCTTCGACGTGCTCGGCGTTCGGTTCGACGGGGAGCGTGCTCTGGTCGAGCACGTCCCCGGCGCGTTCACCGCGTGATCAGCGGATCGACGGAGGCGCGCAGTTCTGCGAGGGGAGCGTCGGGTCGCAGGGCAGCGTGCACGCGCCGTACGCCTGGAACTCCGTGTCCTTCTTGATGCAGTACGCGCCCGCGAGCTCGATGTTGCCGCCCGTGCCGCCGATGGGGTTGATGAGCTGCGAGCAGGTGAAGCCGTCCGGGCAGCTGCAGTAGTTGGCGCCGTCGTCGGTCTTGCCGTCGGCGTTGGCGCAGCGGCAGGAGCAGTAGACCGTGTTGGCCGCCTCGCGGTCGACACACTGCGGCTCGACCGTCGCGGCGACCTTGGGGTCGATCGGGTTACCCTGGGCATCGAGGATGCCCGTGATCTGATCGCTGCCCTTCGTCGGGTCACCGCCAGGGATCGCACAGCGGGTGATGCACTGCGGATTGTCCGCAGGGCAGTTGGCGTCGCTCTGCGGGAAGGGGCCGCCCGTCGCGCTGTCGACGGTGGGCAATCCGGTGCCGTCGCTGTTCTGACCGTACGGGCAGGTGACGCGGCCGCGGAAGTGGTTCACCAGGCACAGACGCGTCTGGCACTGGAAGCTCTTCGACTCGACGTTGACCTCGTTCGGGTTGAACCCGTTGAACGTCGTGTCGTACTCCTGCTCGGGGATACACGGATCGCCGACGCCGGACTGCTTGCACCCTTGAGCACCGAGCACCGACACCGCGAGGACAGCCGCGAGTGATGCGAAGATCGAGCGAATCATGGTCTGGACTCTCTCCTCTGGAGGATCGCGCCACTCAACAACAGTCGCAGCAACCGGTTCGTAAAACCGACGGCAAAGCTAATCGAGGCGCGCGAAATCCGTCAAGCAGTTACCCCACCCACCTCCGACAAGACCCATCGAGTGGCCTTCGTCGACCCAAGGTCACCGGCTTCGTATTGGTCCCATGGCCGCAGGGCGTGTGGATCGTCAGCCCCGACCCACCGCGGTCGCCAACCCTCGTTTCTCTCGACGGATTGGCGGCTCCTCGGACCTTTCTCGCAGACGCGGCGTGAGCGCCTCAGCATTCCGGCCTTGACAAAGGTATTTTGGCCTTTCTACCATCGCCCACCTCCGCGGGAGTATCTTTGCAGGATCGTTCGATTTTTGCGGTGGGGATGCCGGTGACGGCATCGGCTGTGTGCGCCCGGCGGGGCGCGATTCCGCGCGAGCCAGGCAGGCTGCTT
>DATIQP010000218.1:0-2575 GCA_035470765.1 Polyangiaceae bacterium
TGCTATCGGGGACGTCGGCGTTGGCGAGGACCGCCACCGACTCCGGCCCCGCGAACGCCTCCGCTCGAGCTGCGAGCCCGAGCCCAGCCGCCACGCCCAAGAGTAAGAAAGCTCGCCGCATGCCTAGGAGGCTATCGCCGATCCACGCGGCTCGGCTATCCTCGCCGATTGGCCATGTTGCGCCGCGCCTCCGTCCTCTCCGTCCTCTTCATTCTGGCCTGCAAATCCGACCGTGAGCTGCCCCCGGGCGCCTTTGACGCGGGGGCCGCGCGCGTCGCGCCCGGCGACAGCTCGCGGGCCAAGGCGCCGCCTCCGCTCAAGGGCTCCAACCTCAAGGCCCCGCCGCTGCCCGATCTGCCCGAGCTCCAGCAGCACGAGGCCGCGGCGGCGCTCCCGCTCACGGTCCGCCTGGCCAACGCCGCCGCCACCTGCAAGAGCGCGTGGGACGGCAGCGAGGTCGTGCCGCGCTCGTGCTTCAAGTCGGCGCTGCTCTTCGGCTCGAACCGCGACGGCGCCAAGCCCCTGATCTCGCACAAGCTGCTGCGCGGCGGCGCCAAGGTGCCCCTGCCCTTGCCCGCCGTGGTCGACCACCGCGCCGACGGGACCGAGGGCCCGGTGCGCAACCAGAGCTCGGTGCCGGCGTGCACCGCCTTCGCCGAGGCGGCGGCGCTCGACCATGCGGTGGCCCGGTGGATGCCGAAGGCTGCGCACGTGTCGGTGATGCAGATCTGGTCGCGCTACCACACGGCCGTCGAGCAGAACGCCATCCAGGCCAACCTCGGGCAGCCGCTCGGCGCGGAGGAGGACTGGCCGTACGGGGTCGGCGAGGCGACGAGCTGGCTGCCGTGCGACGAGGTGCAGAACCCGAAGAAGTACGGCTGCGGGCAGCCCATCAACGCGACGCACCTGAAGAAGGCCGAGGGCCACGCCGTCGCGCACTTCACGCGCGTGGTGTTCCTGCAGAAGCCCGACACCGACGGGCTGCGGGAGATTCTCGCGTCGGGGCAAGACGTCATCGTCACCATGATCATCCCCGACTCGTTCGTGCCGAAGGGCAAGCCCGGCGCGCGCTACATCCCCCACTACGCGAGCGTGCAAAACGAGGACGTCGGGCACGCGATGGTGCTCGCGGGCTACGCGACGCTCCCCCACGGGACCTACTTCCTGCTCCACAACAGCTGGGGAACGGGCTGGGGCGACGGCGGCTACGCGTGGATCCACGAGGCCGACGTGGCCCAGTGGACGCGCGAGTACCTCGTGCTCGACGCCGAGCCCGAGCTCACCGGAGGGAAGAACCAGGCAGCGCGCGCGCGCGGCACGACCACGTGCGGCCCCGGCCTGCTCATCGATTCCATCGACGGCGAGTGCGCGCCGAGCTGCCCGGACGGCAGCCCTCGCCACGACGACGTCTGCGGCACGACGGCCGGCTGCCCCGACGGCTACGTCAACCTCACGGGCGCGTGCGTGCGCGCGGCGCCGACGTCGACCGGCACCGACCCCAAGTCCGGGATCGGGTGGACGTGCGGCTCGGGCGGCTGCACCTACGCCGTACCGAAGGCGCTGGATCCCACGTGCACGGGCAACACGTGCCAGCTCTCGTGCCCCGCCCCCAACTATCGGGTCGCGAGCGAGGGCAGCTCGCTGGTCTGCGTCAGGTGACGACCGCGTCGGCGAGCGGGCCGACCGCCTCGGCGCCGGGCCACACGACGCAGCGGACGAGGGCCCCCTCGCCCGTCACGCGGGCGCCCGCGCCGACGACGGTCTCCTCGAGCGTCACCGATCCGGCGACCGCCGCGGCGGGGCCGACCCACGCCCGCTCGCCTCGGCGCGCGAGCCAGCTCCGGTTGGCGGCCAGGTAGCCCTCCATCGAGCCGATGTCGACGAAGCTCGCCGCAAAAACCACATGAATTTCACCGCGCTCCGCGCCATCTCTCCTCAGTCGCGGCATGTAGACGTCGCCCACGAGGCAGCCCTCCGCCGGCAGCTCCTCGCGCAGCGCCGCGCCCACGACGTGCACGCCCGTGAACTCTCCTCCGCGCGCCTCGCCCGGTGCGAAGGTCTCGCGGCGAAGCCGCACGACGCGCCCCGCGGCGTCGAAGCCGACGTTGCCCGAGCCGGCCGGCCCGGGGACCACTACGAGCGTGGCGAGCGCGGACCGCGCGGCGTGCGCGGCGACGAGCCCCGCGAGATCCGTCTCGACGAGAACGTCGCCGTTGTGGACCAGGACGTCGCCCTCGCCGAGCAGCGCCGCGGCGCCCGCCAGGCCGCCCGCGGTCCCGAGCGGCGCGCCGGGCTCGACTCGGACCTCGACGCCGTGCTCGCGCCCGAAGGCGACGACGTCCTCGGCGTGGTGGTGGGCGTTGGCGACGAGCTTGGTGCAACCGGCCGCGCGCAGCCTGCCCGCGACGTGCTCGAGCGCCGGCGCGTCGCCGACGGGCACGAGCGGCTTGGCCCGGAGGTCGGTGAGGGGCCTGAGACGCGTCCCGAGGCCGGCGGCCAGGATGAAGGCGGAAGCCACGCGCATCTCCCTACTCCTCAGACCAGTTGAGTTGACGGCCTTGCGCCGCGCTCGTTG
>DATIQP010000219.1:0-29418 GCA_035470765.1 Polyangiaceae bacterium
CCGTTGAGCGAGACGCCGTTGCGGCTGCCCAGGTCCTCCACCGTCACGGTGTCCGCGCGGACGTTGAACACCGCGTGCCGCCGCGACACGAGCGGGTCGTCCAGCGAGAGCTGGCAGCTTGCGTTGCGCCCCACGACGAACTCGCCTTCGTTGAGCTCGAGATCGTGGTTCATGTAGCGCAGACGAAAGCGCATTTAGCTCCCGCTATTTAGTCTCGCTGCGTCCGGGGGGGCAAGCAAGGGGCGTGCTTTCGACGCCTAGGACAGTGCCGGGTTGCTCTTGGTCTGGTCGGGGTCGGCTGGGTCGGGCTCGACGATCGCGGCCAGCGCCTGTCGCAGCCGCGGAAGCGCCGGCCCGACCTGCCCGGTCGTCGCGAGCCACCCCACGAGGTCTTCGAGCGCGGGCCGGACCTCGGCCTGCAGCGCGACCGCGACCGACCCGATCGCCTCCACCACGGACGAGCTGGGGGGGACCTTCGAGCGACGGGGGATGCGCAGAGCCCAAGACGCCGCCTCGGCGTCGCGCAAGGCGTGAGACGTCCGGAGGGTGGCGAGCATGACCTCGTTGAGCTGCTGGTGGTCGAAGCCTTCGCCGGTCGTCAGCCGCTCCTCCACCTGGGCCTGAACTCGCTGGAGCGCGTGGACGGCGTCGGATTGCCGCCCGAGCTTGAGCGCCTTCTCGAGGACCTCCATGAGCAGCTGGAGGCCCCAGGACTTCGACGCGTCCGTGCCCGTCATGGTGTCTTCCTCGAGCTGCACCGTCTCCCCGCAGTTCGGGCAGGCCACCAACTCTTGGGGGTACGGGAGCCGGCAGCGCGCGCAGTGCCGCAGGAAACCAGTGGTCTTCGTGGCGGGCTGGCCGCTGCCCTCGGCGAGCTCGCAGAAGACGACCTCTTGCGTGCCGATGCGGAGGCGGTCGCCGTCCTTGAGGTGGACCCGGCTGCGCACTGCCTGCCCGTTCACCTTCACGCCGTTACGGCTCTTGAGGTCCTCGATCGTCGCTCCGCCGTCGTCGATCGTGATGCGCGCGTGCTGCCGCGAGACGAGCGGGTCCTCGATGGTGACCTGGCAATCGGGGCTGCGACCGATGAGGGTGGTGCCACGATGGACGTCGATCTCTTGCAGCAGAAAGCGGAGCCGGTAACGGGCCACGCGCACCTCCAACCGGGCATTATACACCGACCCTCGCCATGGCGGTGCGGTTTGCAGGGCCCAGCGGCGAGCAAATTTGCTAGCTTGGTGCCGTGGAGTCACGCTCGCGTTCGGGTTCGAGCTCGCAAGAGGCCAAAGTGGACGCGGACGCGCACAAGGCGGACGTGACCAGCCCCAACCCCGTCCTCGACGATCCCGATCGCGTGCTCCTCATGAAGGCGTGCAAGGACGTGCTCGCGCCGCTCGTGCGAGCCGACGGCGGGGAGATGTACCTCGTGCGCGTCGGAGCCGACGACGTGCACCTGCACCTCGCCGGGACGTGCGCCGGCTGCCCGGGCGCCTCGTTCACGCGCGACGCGGTGATCACGCCCATCGTGCGGACGGTGCTGCCCAAGGTCCGGGTGATCGTGACCACCGGCTTCCGCATCCCGCAGGGCGCGGAGCGGATCTCCTAGCCCAGGCTCAGTGCCGGCGGCGAGGTGCGCCCGCGTCGACGGCGTGGGTCGCGTTCGGATCGGAGATGCCGCCGTGCGTGATGGCCTGGATGGACGGATCCATCGCGAGCGGGTCGACCTCTTTGTTGGCGCGGAGCTGCCCGAGCGAGGAGAGGGTGGCGCGCTCCTCGAGCACCACGACGACGCTCTGGCCGCGGTCCTCGGCGCGCAGGTGCGTGGCGCCGTCCTGCCAGTCCGCGGTCGTGTACATGACGCCCTGCGACGGATTCGCCGGCCGGATGCGAGCCGGCGTGCTCAGCTGCACGTTGAGCTTGGTGATGGCTTCCTGGTAGGTCCGGCCGAGCGGACCGTCCGCCTTGAGCGGGACGTCGTCGAGGATCTTCCAGAGCCGATCGGCGGGCGGGGTGCCGAAGAAGAAGAAGTAGCGGCGCTTGCCCAGGCGGTCGACGTACATGACCGCCTCGTGGTTGCGGTAGGTGTACTCGCCCTTGATGTTGGTGTTGTCGAAGCCCGTCGGCGTGTCCAGGAACTGGACGTAGCTCTGCTCGAAGAACTTCTTCTTCTGATCGCGCTCGGCCTCGACGGACTGCATCGCCACGCCGGGCTGCATGCGGGCGAGCCGCGGGTTGTACTCGATGTCGAACAGACCGCCGGTCTGGTTGTGGACGCGAGCGACGTCGACGTGTGTCTGACCCCAACGGAACTGCTCGAGCATGCCCGCGAGGCTGCTCACGGTCGGCGCGTCCGACGGAGCGGCCGCGTGGCCTCGAGTATTTCCGGCGGAGGCCGTCGCCCCTTCGATGAGAGGGAATGCCCCGATCGCCACCACCGCCGCCACCAACGCTGTCATGCGCGCGCGCTTCATTCCGGCCTCCACGTAGAGTCTGGCTCGACCGCCGGCCCCCAGGAAGGAGCTGCGGCGCTCTTGCCGCTTATACCCTCCCCCGGGGTTGTTCGGTAGCGAACCATCACCATGTTGGACGCACCGGAAAGAAAAACGATGGAGCGCTACCGCGGTACTCCCGGAAAAACATGATAAAAGCCCTCCGCATGCCCCCTTTTTCCGGCTGGGTCCGCCGCTTTGCGTTGCCGGGAGCCCTCCTGCTTTGCGCTTGCGGGGGTGGCGCCGACTCGCCCAACCGGCCCCTTCCCCCGTACGAGGGGCGGTCGGTCGACCTGTTCGACGACGCCATCGACCCCCGGGCCGTCGGCCTCAACCTGGACGACACGCGCACCCCCCAGGCAGACTCCATCGTTCGCGAGCGCACGCAGGTCGCCGACGCCGTCGTCCGGGTCAAGGTCCAGACCGTCACCTCGAAGAAGGAGGCGGATGACGTCCAGTTCCAGCTCGGCCTGCAGGTCATCGAGAAGCTGGGCGGCGAGCACGAGCTGCCCGAGTCGTTCCTCGTCCGTATCGACAAGTCCTCGCCGAGCCTCGGCATCCTGAAGAGCCTCGACACGCGCATCGGCGGCAAGACCTTCGTCGCCTTCGTGCGCGAGTTCAAGGGCCAGGACGGCGAGCCTCGCTACTACGCGCATTTTTCTGCCGACAACAAGGACGTGATCGCCGCCGTGAAGGACGCGATGGCACTTCAGGAATTCAAGTGAAAGAATGAGTACGTCGTGACGATCGAGCTCAAGAGCCCCAAAGAAATCGAGGCCATCCGCGTCTCGAGCCAGATGGCCGCCGAGACGCTACTGCTCGTCGGCGAGAAGCTGCGTCCCGGCATGACGACCGACGAGATCGACGCGATCGTCCACGAGGACACCGTCAGGCGCGGCGCGTACCCGTCGCCGCTGAACTACAAGGGCTTTCCGAAGAGCGTGTGCACCTCGGTCAACGAGGTGGTGTGCCACGGCATCCCGAGCAACCGGGTCCTCGCCAACGGGGACATCATCAACGTCGACGTGACCACGTTCTACAAAGGCTTCCACGGCGACACGTCCGCCACGTTCTACATCGGCACGCCGAGCGCCGAGGCGCGCCACGTCGTCGAGACGTGCCGCAAGGCGCTCGAGCTCGGCATCGCCGAGGTGCGCGACGGGGCCCGGCTCGGTGACATCGGCGCCGCCATCCAGGAGTACGTCGAGTCGCAAGGCTGCAGCGTCGTGCGCGACTTCGTCGGCCACGGCATCGGGCGCCGCTTCCACGAGCCCCCGCAGGTCAAGCACTACGGCAAGCGAGGCAGCGGCGATCGGCTGCGCGCCGGGATGGTCTTCACCATCGAGCCGATGGTGAACGTCGGGCGCTTCGAGGTGGAGGTCGATCCGAACGACAAGTGGACCGTGCGCACCGTCGACGGCTCGCTCTCGGCGCAGTTCGAGCACACCGTCGTCGTGACGCGCACGGGCTGCGAGGTCCTGACGCAGCGCGCCCGCCCGCTGCAGCTGAGCGAGAACGTCGCGGCCGTCTTCGCGATGTGACCGTCACCTCGCGCCGGGCGTGCAGCCGTGGGCGCGCGCCCAGGCGAGCACGCGCCGCGCGTTGCCACCGAAGATCGCCTCCACGCTCGACGCCGGCAGACCGCGCGACGAGAGCTCGCGTTCCAGGAGCGGCCAGACGGCCTCTCCGTCCGCGGCCGCTGGCGGATCGCTGCCTCCGTCGAGGTCGCTCCCGAGGGCTACGTGCGAGGCGCCGGCGACCTCGACGGCGTGAACGACGTGCGCCGCGACGTCCGCGATCGTCGGAGGCTCCCCGGGGACCGCGCCGACGTGACCGCCGTGGAGCGAGATGCCCACCACGCCGCCGGTCTGGGCGATCGCGCGCAACCGCGCGTCGTCGAGGTTGCGCGGCGTGTCGCGCAGCGCGCGCGCTCCCGTGTGGGAGTCGACGAGCGGCGCGCCGGCCGCGCGCGCGATCGTCGCGAGGTCGTCGAACGTCGCGTCGGAGGCGTGTGCGACGTCGAGGAGCGCGCCGCGGGCGACGACGCGCGCGGCAAGCGCCCTGCCCGCCTCGGAGAGCCCCCTCGCACGCCCCGCGGGATCCGGATCCTGGCTCGCGCCGCCGAGCGCGTTCGCGCGATCGTGCACGAGGCCTACCAGGCACGCGCCGCGCGCCATCCACGCGTCGAGCGCAGCCGGATCGTCGGCGAACCCGTCCGCGCCTTCGAACGAGAGGAGCACGCCCGCGCGGAGTCGCTCCGTCGCCCTGCGCAGATCCGCGTAGGTCTCCTGGTACGCGACCCGCACCGCGGCGGGCGGCATCGCCCAAGCGCCCTGGACGAAGAGCGGCGTGACGATCGTCCGCACGCCGCCTGCGGCGAGCCGGCGCGGGCTCGCCTGCGCCTCGTCGAGAGGCGTGCGGCGAGCGTGGAGCGCATACGGCAGATCCACGTGGAGATCGACCACGCCGCGATCCTCCGCCGCTCCGGGTGCCGGCGGCGCCGCTGCACGCGCGCACGCGAGGATCGCGACGCACGCCAGCAGCGTCGCGGAGGGCTTCATAGCGGATCGTAGTATCCGGTCGCCGAGAGCTCGACGTCGACGAAGCCGTCGGAGCGCCCCGGCACGGCGTACGCGACGCTCACCTGCGTGTGCGGACGGAGCGTCACCTCGACGCCGTCGTCGCGCGCCAGCGCCGAGCGCGGAGCAGGCGCGAGCTCTCGGCCGTCCACACGAAGCACCAGCCGGTCGAGGTGCGAGACCTCCTGCTCGATCTCGATCACCCGCAAGCTCACGAGACCGTCGACGACCGGGACGCGGGCCACCCGGTGGGCGTCCGTCCCCCGGCGCGCGCGTGCGTTGCGGTTCGCGAGCACGACGAAGGGCTCGAGATCGTGACCGTGGCCGTCGGAGAAGGCGACCCACGGGCAGCTGATGCAGAGCCACGTGTGCGTCAGGTCGGCCGTGCCGAGCGAGACGGTCTGGTTCCCGCGCACGCTGATCTTCCGGCGCACGCCGTTGTTGCTGTAGGTCCCGCGCGCCGAGAACGTCCCCTCTTGCCCGACGAGCAGGAAGTAGTCGCCTGCATTGGGCGCCATCATTCGCGTCACGCCTGTCGCGGAGCACGCGCGCGCGGCGTACGGGCGCAGCGGGCGGTACTCCGCCAGGCCGTTCCAGAAACCGGGATCGCTCGTCAGACCGATGAGCGCCTGCATCAAGAACTGGTCGTCCTTGGGGTACTTGTTGGCGGGCAGCAACGACACCCAGCCCTTGGGGAAGTTGCAGCGCACGTCGACGGCGAAGCCCGAGCCGGGAGGAGGAGGAGGAGGAGGAGGGATCGGCGACGCGGCGCCCGCGTCCGCGGTGCCGATCGCAAGGGCCGCGCCTCCGTCGCGCGCTCCCGTCGGCGACGCCGCGTCGCGCGCGCCGGCGACCTCGACCGGCGCGCCCGCGTCGGCGGCCTCGACGGGCTGCGCGCCTTCCATCGCGACGCAGTTCTGTTGCTGAGGGTCGAGGACGCTGCCCGGCGGGCAGATCACGACCGACTGCGCGCCGCCGCTTGCGGCGTGCTCGCCCCCGCACGCCCACGACGCCAGCAGCGCGCCCATCACGACCACCCAAGCGAACGCCCGCCGCAGGTCCACGCCCTCACCTCCTCGAAGTCGCGCTCAACATCTCCTCCGCCGCGCGGCGCGCGGCGGGTCCGACCTTCACGCCGCCGATCATCCGCGCGAGCTCCTCGATGCGCTCGGCCCGCGAGAGCTTGCGCACGCTCGTGAACGTGCGGCCCTTCTGCTCGGTCTTGCTGACGACGAAGTGTGCGTCGGCGAGCGCGGCGATCTGCGGCAGGTGCGTGATGCAGATGACCTGCCGGTGCCGCGCGACGTCGGCGATCGCGTGACCGATCACCTCCGCCACCGCGCCGCCCACGCCCGCGTCCACCTCGTCGAAGACGTAGAGCCCGGCCGGCCCTTTCTCCGCGAGCACGCGCTTGAGCGCCAAGAGCGAGCGGCTCAGCTCGCCGCCGCTCGCGATGCGCCGCAGCGGCCGCGGCTCCTCGCCTTTGTTTGGCGCGATCAAGAACTCCACGCGGTCGATGCCGCTCCGCGTGATGCGCGCGCCGTCGAGCGCCATGACGTCGCCCGCGGTCGCGGTCGCTTGCTGCACCTCCACGACCACGCGCGCTCGGCCCATGCCAAGCTGCGCCAGCTCGCGGCCGATCGCGTCGGCGAGCCGGTCCGCCGCGTCGCGGCGCTTGCGCGACAGGCTCCGCGCGGCCTCGCTGACCTGCGCGAAGAGCTCCTCGCGGCGACGCTCGAGGGCGCCGATCCGCCCCTCGGACGACGAGAGCCCCGAGAGCTCCGCCGCGAGGGTCTCGCGCTGCGCGCGCAGGTCGACGCCCTCGCCGTAGCGTCGGAGCAGCTTGCGCAGCCGGAATAGCCGCTCCTCGACCTCGGCGAGCCTCGCGGGGCTGGCCTCGATCCCTTCCGAGTAACGCCCGAGCGCGCGCGCGGCGTCAGCGAGCTCGGCACGCGCCGACTCGATGGCGTTCGCCAGTGGCCCGAGCGTCCCGTCGAGGGCGGCGGCCGCGTCGAGCTCCGAGCCGAGCCGTCCGAGCTCGTCGCAGATCGCGCTCTCGCCCTCGTACAGGCGGTCGGCCGAGCGCCGCGTGACGCCGACGAGGCGCTCAGCGTGCTTGAGTCGACCTCGCTCGTTCTCGAGCTCGAGCTCCTCGTTCGGGCGCGGTTCGAGCTCGTCGATCTCCTTCAGCTGGAAGCGCAGGTAGTCCTCACGCTCGGCGCGCCCGCGCTCGGCCTCGCGCGCGGCGGCGAGCTCGGTCGTCGTCGTCGTCAGGGCGTCGACCGCCTCGCCGAGCGCGGCGCGCTCGCCGGCGAGCTTGCCGAAGGCGTCGAGGTACTCGAGGTGCGTGGACGGATCGGTCAGCGAGACGGACTCGTGCTGCGAGGCGATGTCGCAAAGATCGGGAGCGAGCTCGACGAGCTGCGCGGCGGTGCAGAGCTGCCCGTTCATCCAGGCGCGGCTGCGCCCCTCCGACTGGACGACGCGCCGGACGACGAGCTGCGCCTCGTCCCCGCTCGCCGGATCGGCGTCCTGCGCCGCCACGGTGACGCCCGCCGCTTCGAGCTTGGCCGCGGCGCGCGAGTGCGGCAAAAGCTCGAACAGGGCCTCCACGATCGCCTCGCGCTCTCCACCGCGGACCAGGTCGGGCCTCGCCCGCGCCCCGAGCACGAGTCCCAGCGCGTCGACCAGCATGGACTTCCCCGCCCCGGTTTCCCCGGTGAGGACGTTGAAGCCCCGCTCCGGCTCCAGGGTCAGCTGCTGGATGAGAACGAGGTTTCGGAGAGCCAGCTGGAGCAGCACGGACGCTCTGTAACCTGTCTGCTTTGCGAGGGAAATTGCAAAGTCGGTTGACGTTTAAACCCCGAATTCATTAGCCTGGCGCCCACCGCGCGGCCCCCGGTCCCTCTTTGGGCCTGCCCCGGCACGAACGTGTCCTCATGGCCAAGTCTTCCGCGAAGCGCAAACCGGCAAAACCGGTGAAATCGCCCCAGAAATCGAAGGTGAAGGCCTCGGGCCCTCCGCCCCGCCCGTTCGGCAAAGCCCCGAAGGTCGCTGCCAAGGTCGTCAAGGCGCCGAAGCCTCCGCCCCCGCCGCCTCCGCCCAAGCCCCTCACGCTCGAGGAACGGACGACCCTGCTCGAGGGGCGTCTCCAGAAGACGGACCTCGATTTCCAGCGGCGCTACAAGGAAAACCTCGACATGTCGTGGATTTATCACGACACGGCGCTCGAGGGTGTCGTCTACACCGTCCAGGAGCTGCGGGCGGCCATCGACCCCTCCTTCCAGGCCGAGGTCGACTCCAGCCTTCAACCCGTCGTCGAGGAGATCCGCAGGCACCGCGAGGCGCTCGAGTTCATCCGCGACAACGCCCTGCGCCGCAAGCAGCCGATCACGGTCGACCTGGTGAAGAAGATCTATCTGATCCTCCACCCCGAAGAAGGCGACGTGAAGACGGTTCGCTACCGCAAGGACATCCCGCAGCATCGCCTGTATTTCCACGAGTACGCCGCCCCGGACAAGATCACCTACAAGGTCCGGCAGATCGTCGATTGGATCAACGATCCGGAGATCCGCCGCACCCGCACGCCGGTCCGCCTCGCGGCGCGCGCCCACTACGACCTCTTGCGGGTGTTTCCGTTCCCGAACGACAGCGGCAAGGTCGCTCGCCTTCTGATGAACCTCTTGCTTTTGCGCAGCGGCCTCCCGCCGGCCATCATCCACTCCACCGACCGGCAGCGCTACTACGAGGCGCTGAAGGGCTCGAGCGCTACGATGATGACCATCGTGCAGGAAGCCATCGACAACAACCTCGGCTCGATCGAAAAGCTGCTCGACGTGTACGAAGAGAGAGAAAAACCGCAGCTCGGGACGGCGCCCTAACCGCGGGGCGTTCCTGATGGCCATGCTGGCACGCCGGATCATTCCCTGCTTGGACGTGCGGGCCGGCCGCGTCGTGAAGGGGGTGGCGTTCGTCGACCTCCGCGACGCGGGCGATCCGGTGGAGTGCGCGGCGCGCTACGACAAGAGCGGGGCCGACGAGATCGCGCTGCTCGACATCACCGCATCGCACGAGGGCCGAGGCACCTGGCTCGACGTCGTCGCCAAGACGGCGGACGCGACGTTCGTCCCGCTCACGGTCGGCGGCGGCATCCGCGACGAGGCTGACGTGCGCGCGCTGCTCTCGGCGGGCGCGGACAAGGTGAGCATCAACACCGCGGCGGTGAAGGAGCCCTCGCTGATCGAGCGGTGCGCGGGGAGCTGGGGCTCGCAAGCGATCGTGGTCGCCATCGACGCCAAGCGGGCGCCGGGGGAGCGGCGCTGGGAGGTCTACGTCCACGGCGGGCGGACGGCGACCGGGCTCGACGCGCTCGCGTGGGCGGAGAACGCCGTGCGGCTCGGCGCCGGCGAGGTGCTGCTGACGAGCATGGATCGCGACGGGACCAAGGTCGGCTACGATCTCGAGCTGACGCGCGCCGTGGCCGACGCGGTCGGCGTCCCGGTCATCGCGAGCGGCGGAGTGGGCACGCTCGAGCACCTGCGCCAGGGCCTCGTCGAAGGGCGCGCCGACGCGGCGCTCGCGGCATCCATCTTCCACATGGGCCAGCACACCATCGGCGAGGCCAAGCGGTACCTCGCGGACCACGGAGTACCGGTGCGGCTCGGGCAGGAAGCGGCATGACGAGCACCGAGCCGCTCGACGCCTCCGTCACGCTCGACGAGATTTTCGCCGTCGTGGCGCAGAAGCGCGTGCCGCTCGCGCCCGAGCTCGCCGGCTACCTCGTGCTCGAGCTCGCGGAGGGCGCGGGCAACGCGGGCGAGATCGACTCGCGCTACGTCTACGTCAGCGAGGAGGGCACGGTGGCGCTCGTGCGTGGGCCGCAAGAGCCGGGCGGCGACGCCGAGACCTCGCTCCGCAAGCTCCTGGGCAGGCTGCTCGAGACGGCCGGCGCGCAGACGCCGTCGCTCGCGAGCGTCGCGCGGCGAAAGGGCGGCGCCGGCGTCGCTCCGCTGGTCGAGGAGCTCGAGGCGGCGCTCATCCCGGTGAACAGGTCGGCGGGCAAGCGCGCGCTTGCGCGGCTCGCGCGCGAAACCAAGCGGGTCACGCAGCGCGTGGGCCGCAACGCCTCCGCGCCGCACATCGAGGTCGCCGCGCCGCGCGAGGAAGCTCGAGCCGCGTCGCCGCTGAAGCCCGGCACGCTGCCGCTCCCGAACCCGCCGCCGCGGCGGTCGGCCGAGCCGGGGCCCGCCGCGCAGTCGTTCGGTGGCGACGAGGACCCGACCACAGCCCGACGCGACGTGCCCCCCGGCTCGCTCGAGGGCGCCGTGCCACCGCCGCCCGAGAGCGCGAGCGACCTCCCGACGGTGGGCATCAGCCGGGACGAGCTCGATGCCGCCGCGACCAAGGCCCGGCGCGACTCGGTCGACAGCCTGCTCGATTCGTTCGAGGTCTCCGAGCAGCGTGGGGACAGGGCTCTCTCGAGCGAGCTGAAGAAGATGGCAGGGCTCAGCCCGACGCCGCCGCCCGCCTCCTCGGAAGCCCTCGAATCGCTGCTCGCCGAGAGCGCCACGAACGCAGCCCAGCTTCGCAAGCCCACCGGCAAGGAGTCTCCCGCCGCGCGGCGCAGCGCTCCGGCGAAGGCCGAGGTCGCTCGCACGCCCGCGCCCGCCCGCAAGCCGATGTCGTCCACGGGCGAGCGTCAGATGTCGACCGAGCCCTCGCAGGTCAAGAGGGCCCAGCTCTCGCTCACCGGCGAGCTCGCCCGCGCGAAGGGGCGAGGGCCGGGAGTGGGCGTCTTCCTCCTCGTGATCCTGGTGTTCGGCGGCTTCGCCGTCGCGATGTGGCTGGTCAAGCCGGGGTTCTTCACCGGGCGGACCCCGGAGCAGATCGCCTCCGAGCGCGCCGCCGCGGCCGCCGAGAGCGCGCGGCTCGCCGCGGGTCGCGCGGCGCCGGCGTGCCACGCCACGCTCATCGTGCAGGCGGCCCCGAAGGACGCCGAGATCTTGATCCGCGAGGGGCAGGCGCCGGTCGACATCGACCACATGCCCGCAGGCGCGCGGCTGGAGTTCGTGGCGACCGCGGAAGGCTACGCCCCAAAGCGCGCGATCATCCCGGCGGGCGCCGCGTGGGACAGCACCGGGGGCAAGCCCCGCTTCGACCTTCCCATCCAGCTCGACAAGTCCAGGGCGCGACCCGGCACGGTGGACCTCTGGCCCGCCGGCGAGCCTGGCAGCGAGGTCGGCGGCAAGGGAGCTCCGGGGGTGGTGCACGTCCTCTCCAGCCCGAAGGGAGCGGAGGTCTGGCTGCTCGCCGGCCTCGGCCCGGACGCTCAGATCGAGGACATCGTCGCGTGCGACACCGACGTCGACGTGCTCGTCGCCGGGCCGACGACCTTCCGCAAGCGCCTGCACGTGCCGGCATCGAGCTTCATCAACGACGCGACCAAAGCGGGCGTGCGCACGGCGCGCGTCAGCGTCAAATAAGATCCCATTTTCGGCCTCCGGGTTTGTTGTACCCTCCCCGGCATGCACGATCAGGACTTCGCGATCGTAAGGGCCCTCGTCCCCGTCGCCTGGGCCGATGGCGTCTTCGCGGACCGCGAGAAGGAGACCATCGAAGCGTTGCTCGACGCCTTCGGCGCCGACGACGTGGAGAAGGAGCAGATCCGCGTGTTCGCCGCCCAGAAGCGCACGCTCGACGACATCGATCTGCAGGATCTGTCCGCCGACGATCGGCGGATCCTCCTGCAGCACGCGGTGCTGCTCTCCTTCGCCGACGGCGATCAGGACGCGAGCGAGAAGAAGTTCCTGGACGAGCTGGCTTCGCGTCTGAAAATCCCCGACGCCGAGGCCAAGGCGTTGATGGAAGCCGCGTCCGCTCGAGCCAAGAAGTATCTCAATCTGCTGGGCGGCTGAGTCCACGTCTCGTCGCCGTCGCTATCCGCGACGAGCTTCTGGGCTCCGTGCTACGCTGGCTTTTCCCGTGCGAATCCTGATCGTCGAAGACGCCGACTCCATCCGCCGCATGATCGAGGCCCTGGTCGCGGGCCGCGGCCACGAGGTGGTCGCCGTGCCGAACGGCGCGCGCGGCCTCGAAGCCGCCCACGCCCAGACGCCCGATCTGATCCTGCTCGACCTCAACCTGCCCGGCTCGCTCGATGGGTTCGAGGTGTGCGAGCGGCTCCGCGCGGACGAGACGACGAAGACGGTGCCGATCCTCATCATCAGCGCCATGGACGACGCGCGCTCCAAGGAGCGAGCCCTCGCCGCGGGCGCGACGGCCTACTACACCAAGCCCTTCAGCCCCACGGCGCTCCTCAAGGAGATCGAGTCGCTCCGCAAGAACCAGAGCGGCCAGCACAAGCTGGACATCAAGCGCTGAGCCCGGCTCGCGCTCAGCGCGAGAACGTGACGCGGACGCGAAGGCCGCCCGTCGGTGCGTCGTCGATCTCGAACATGGCGCCCTGCCACGACGCGAGCGCCGCGGCGACGTACAGCGGCAGGCTCGTCGGCCGGCCGTAGGTGCCGGGCTCGAGCTCGAGGCCCACGAAGGCGCGGCGCGCGGTGGCCGGGAGCGGCGGGCCGGCGTCGTCGACCTCGAGCCGCGGCCCACGCTCCTGGTCCGTGACGCGCAGGGTGACTTCCGAGCCGCGCGGCGACGCGGAGATGGCCTGGCCGAGCAGCTCGTCGACGAGCGCCGTGATGGCGCGCGTGGCGGCGCGCGCATGCGACTTGCCCAGCGTCTCGTCCAGCACCTTGAGCGTCACGCCGGCGCGCGCCGCTCGCCCGCCGAAGTGGGTGACCTCGCGCGAGAGCAGCTCGCTCACCGAGACCGGACCGGGGAGCTCCTGGACGTCGATCTCGCCGATGGTCGCGAGCGCCTGCGCGAGGTCCTGCGCCTGCACGAGCTCGCGGCGGATCGTCTCGAAGCGCGACTCGTCCTCGCGCGCGAGCGAGGCGACCTCGCGCAGCGCGGGGGTGAGCAAGCTCCGGAGCTCGGCCGAAACGCCGCCGGCGATGCGCACGAGCACGGCGACCCGGTCGCCGACGTCCGTGCCCGAGAGCGGTGGCGGGAAGGTCGACGGGCTTACGTTCTCTTCGGTGTTCGGGTACGCCGCGGCGAGCTCGCGCGCGTAAGCCTCGCCCTGCTTGCGCGCCTCGTCGAGCTCGCGCTGCAGCGCCTCGCGGTCCGCGCGCTCGGAGTCGGCGGGGAGGCTCACGATCTCCATGCCGCCCTCGAGCTCCAGCTTGCCGCCGTAGCGGATGGCCATTCGCGCGAGCCAGGCGCGCTCCGCCTCGGCGGTCGCCGTCGAGTCGGGACCGAGCACGACGCCCACGCGGACCATGTCGTCCTCGCGCTTGATGGTCACGTGCGATTCGGTGCCGCTCCCGTGCTCGACCAGCAGCTGGAGCATGCGGCGCAGCTCCGCCTCGTCACCGAACACCTCGGTGCCGCCGCCCGGCTCGATCGATGCGCGCGCTTCCGGCGCGACCTCCCAGAGCAGCGCGGCGAGATCGACACGCCCGCGCCGGCCGGTCATGCGCACCGGGCGGTTGTGCAGCGTCGAGAGCATCTTCATCGTGTCGTCGAGGGCCTCGAGCGTCGCGTCCAAGCCTGCGGCGCCCTGGCTTTCCGACGGCGGCGGGTTGCTCTTGAGGATCTGCACGCCGACGCGGAGGCGCTCGGCGGCGCCGGTCGCTTCCTGGGTGAGCAGCCATCCGAGCTCTTGACGGGTGAGGCGTCCCTTCGTCGACATCGTCCAGAGAGCATACGCAAGACGGGCGTGTGCGAGAACTCTTTACGGCGGCTATACTTTCGCGATGATCCAGGAGCGCACAGCGACCTCCGTGCGAGCCGATGGGGCAGAGCTCGTCATCGGCTTCGAGGGCGAAGCGCCCAGCGCCGCGCAAGCGGTCCTTTTGCTCGACGCGGCGGGGCACCTCGTCGGAGTGGACCTCGGCGGTGAGGGCTTCGGGCGCACGGTCGTGATGCTCGGGCCGCACGAGGCCGTGGCTTCCCAGCGCAGCTCGACCGTGGTGGTGCGACCCGGCGAGCTCCGCGTGCCTGCCGCCGCCGCTCGGGCGCTGCCCAACCCCTACCTCTGAGCTAGCGCCTGGCCGCCCGCGTCGTCCCTGCGGCCGCCCAGCTCCGCTCGACGCCGCCCGCCACCCAGTGGACCGAGACCTTGTTGCCCGCCGCCTGGAGCACGAGCATCGCGTCGTCGCTCACAGTCGACGGGGCAGGCAGCGACGCGCTCCGCGCCGATCGCAGCACGCCCTGCGCCGCGGCGTCGGCCTCGAGGGCGAGCACTCCGACGCCGCTGAGCACGCTAGCGATCCACGCGGGCACGTGATCGGCGAGCACGGCCCGCACGACGCCGGGAGACGCGACCGCGCTGGCGGCGGCGTCGCGGAGATCGCGCAGCGATGCGCAGACCGCCATGACCCCGCTCCCCTTGTATTCTGCAAGGAACGCGGCGCGTGGCGGGCCGGCGACGACGTCCAGCCCGGCGGCGCCCCGGAAGCCGGTCGAGGGCCCGGGCTCGGCGGGGACGTCCTTGCGCGAAGGGTCGTGACCGCGGCGCTCGCGGACGACCAGTACGTCGTCGGTGGGGAGCGCGCGCGGGACCGTGACGCGGACGGGGCGCTTGAACCCGCGCGGATCGCCCAGGTTGCCGGTCGCGACGGCGTACGCGAGAGTCTCGGCCGAGACGACCAGCGGGCGCGGCGCATCGGGAGCGACCGAGTCCGCGTCGGCGGTGCGCAGCGCGAGCGCCCCGCGCGGAGGCGGGTAGTACGCTCCGGTGAGGACGCCGGCGTCGGGCTCCACGAGGCGCGCGCCGGTGGCGATGAGATCGGCGAGGGCGCCCTCGGCGGCCAGCACCTCGAGCATCTGCCGGGTGGGCGGCGCGAGCAAGAACTCGACGCTCGCCGGGACGCGCTTGCTCTTGAGCAACATCGCGACGGCGAGAAGATCGCGCAGCGTGACGCCCGAGTCGCCGCCGAGCAGCACCTGAGCAACCGGCTTGCCCGAGAGCTCGCGCACCGCTCGGACCTGCCCATCCTCGTCCATCGCCAGCGGGTCGACCGCGCCGAGGTCGATCTGCATCACCTCGTCGAACGGGGCGCCGGCGTCCGGCGACAGGCCGCGGTGCGCCTTGGACCGGCGCTGGTCGCGCAGGAACACCTCGGTCCGCTCGTCGCTGGGGAACAGCGCCGCCGCGGCTCCGACCTGCGGCGCGACGCCCGCCAGCACCGCGCGCTCGCCGACCGAGAGCAGCCGCACGCCGGGCCCGCCGAACTCGACGACCACCCCCGCGCGGTGCTCGGCGTCCACGCGCCGGACCACCTCGGCCAGACCGCGACGAAGCAACTCGAGCGCGATGTCGCGCGCGCACACGAAAGGCCTCGAGCGCCCCGAGAGCTGGACGTGGACACTGCGGGGGGGCGCGAGGCTGACGGGAGCGCCCGCGAGGGCGGCGCCGAGCTGCGAGGGCGGCGCCCAGAGCGCCAGCATGCCGACCCCGCCCGTGGCGGCCATCCGCGGATCGTCCGTGAGGCAAAGGCGGGCGGGGCTCGCGAAGCGCTCGATGTGCACCGGCGCAGGGAACCCGGCCCCCGCCCGGGCGACGGTGAGGCCGTGGCCCAGCAGCGCGCCGCGTTGCTCGAAGGCGCTCTCCCCGACGCAGGCCGTCTCGTAGGCCACCGCCGCCTCGAGCGACGCCTTCTTCAGGCCCGCCGCGAGCCCCTCGGCCAGCGCGGCAAAAGGGGCCCGCGCGAGGGCGATCTGATCCGCCTCCACGTCCACGCGCTCGCCCCGCAAGAGCGGATCCGAGGCGCGCCCCGCGAAAATCTTCTGGGCCATCGTGCGGGGGGGATCCCCTGCTTTTGCGCGCATGGACTTGTGGGAGGCTCCGTCAGCGCAGCAACTACAAAACTGCGCGGCGCGACGGTAATGCCCCTGCCAGACCCCGGTCAACCCCGGGTTTGACCGGCGGACCCGCAAGGAGTTGACCGCGCTCGCATTGGGCTTCTACGCTTGCACCCATGTTCAAGGACGCGCTCCAGGGCCTCGTCGAGGGTGTCGATGGCGGCCTCGCCTGCCTCATCATGGACTCGAGCGGCATCGCGCTCGAGAGCTACGCGAAGGAGGGCGCACCGTTCGACATCGACACCATCGGCGTCGAGTTCAGCGTCGTCATCGGCGCAATCCGGCGCGCCTCCGAGATGCTCGAAGCCGGCGAAGCACGCGAGATGGCGGTCGCCACCGAGAAGATGATCACGCTGATCCGCATGGTCGGCGACTCGTACTTCCTCGCGCTGACGATGCGACCGGACGGAAACTTCGGCAAGGGGCGGTTCATGATGCGGACCGCCGTCCCGAAGTTCGCCGCGGAGCTGTGAGCGCGAGAGCGCTTCGCGTCCTCTGCATCTCGGGGCCGAACCTCCAGCTGCTCGGCACCCGCGAGCCGGAGATCTACGGGACCGAGACGCTCCGCGAGATCCACGCGCGCCTGCGCGCGCGCGGCAAGGAGCTCGGCGCCGCCGTCGACGCGCGACAGACGAACCACGAGGGAGAGATCCTCGACTGGATCGCCGCGGCGCGCACCAAGTATCAGGGCCTGCTGCTCAACGCCGGCGCGCTGACGCACACGTCGCTCGCTCTCTACGACGCGCTGCGTGCTACCGCGCTGCCCTGCGTCGAGATCCACCTCTCGAACCCCGAAGCGAGGGAAGCCTATCGCGCGCGCTCGCGCGTCGCGGCGGCGTGCGTCGGGAAGGTCTCGGGCTTCGGCGGCGACAGCTACGTGCTCGGCCTCGAAGGCCTCGTGAAGCACCTGTCCGCGCGCTCGCGCGAAGCGTAGCCCTCTACGCGGTATTTTTTTTGCGTACGACGCCGCGCCAGAGCGACTAGAGTGCGCGGCCGACCATCGCGGCGAGAGCCGCGGAGCTTGGAATGAACCGCTGCGCGGAGGAATGGACTTGAGCTGGGACAACGACAAGCTGCGATCGCTTCTCGACCTGCTCATCGAGAAGGACATCGCCGAGTTCGAGCACGAGGACGAGGGCGCCCGCATCCGCATCGTCCGCGGCAAGATCGCGGTCGCACCGGCGAGCGTCGTCGCCGCTCCGGCCCACGCACACGCGCCGCCGGCGGCGTCCGTGCCCGCGATGGCCGACTCCGACGTCGTCGAGGTGACGAGCCCCTTCGTCGGGACGTACTACCGTTCGCCGAGCCCCGACGCGCCCTCCTTCGTGGAGGTCGGCTCGATGGTCCGCCCGGGCCAGGCGCTCTGCATCATCGAGGCGATGAAGCTCATGAACGAGCTCGAGAGCGACGTCTCGGGCACCATCGTGGAGATCTGCGTACCCAACGGCAAGGCCGTCGAGTTCGGCCAGCGCCTGTTCCGCATCAAGAAGGCCTGAACGTTGTTTCGAAAGATCCTCATCGCGAACCGCGGCGAGATCGCCCTGCGCATCGTGCGCGCGTGCAAGGAGCTCGGCATCCGTACGGTGGCGGTGCACTCCGAGGTCGACGCCCGCGCCCTCCACGTCCGCTTCGCCGACGAGGCGGTGTGCATCGGGCCCGCTCCCGCGAGCAAGAGCTACCTCAACATCCCGGCGATCATCAGCGCCGCCGAGATCACCGCGGCCGACGCGATCCACCCCGGCTACGGCTTCTTGTCCGAGAACGCCGAGTTCGCGCGCATCGTCAACAAGTGTGGGCTGCGCTTCATCGGCCCGACGCCCGAGGCGATGCGCGCCTGGGGCGACAAGGTCACCGCGCGCAACAACGCGCATCGCTACGGCTTGCCGCTGCTGCCGGGCAGCTCCGTGCTGCGGGACGTCGCCCACGCCATCGAGGAGGCGACCCGCATCGGGTTCCCGGTCATCCTGAAGGCCTCCGGCGGCGGCGGCGGGCGCGGCATGCGCATCGTGCGCAACGAGGGCGAGATCGAGTCGGCCTTCCTCTCCGCGCGTCGCGAGGCGGAGACGGGCTTCCGCAACCCGGACATCTACCTCGAGAAGTTCATCGAGCGCCCGAAGCACATCGAGTTCCAGGTCCTCGCCGACGGCAAGGGCAAGGTGTGGACCCTCGGCGAGCGCGAGTGCTCGCTCCAGCGCCGCCACCAGAAGGTCATGGAGGAGGCTCCGAGCCCCGTGATGACGCCCGAGGTCCGCCAGGAGATCGGCGACGTGATCCGCAAGGCAGTCCGCGAGACGGGGTACCGCTCGCTCGGCACGCTCGAGTTCATCATGGACGAGGACAAGAAGCTCTACTTCCTCGAGATGAACACGCGCGTGCAGGTCGAGCACCCGGTCACGGAGATGGCGACGGGGCTCGATCTCGTCGCCCTGCAGATCCGGGTCGCGGCGGGCGAGGAGGTCGACCTGCCCGACACGCGGCCGTGGAGCTTCCGCGGGCACGCCATCGAGTGCCGGGTCAACGCCGAGGACCCGAAGACGTTTGCTCCGTGGCCGGGGCTCATCAACGAGTACCACCCGCCGGGCGGCGCGGGCGTTCGCGTCGACAGCGGCGTCTACGGCGGCTGGAAGGTCCCGAGCGACTACGACTCGCTCATCGCCAAGCTCATCGTCCACGCGCCGACGCGCGCCGAGGCGATCGTCCGCATGCGTCGCGCGCTCGACGAGTTCATCGTCGGAGGGATCCGCACCAACATCGCGCTGCACAAGCGCCTGCTCCAGGACAGCGAGGTCATCGAGGGAACGATGACGACGCGCACGATCGAGCGCGTTCTCGCCGAGGACGCCGCCGCCGCCGCGCTCGGCTAGTTGCCTTCCCAGCGCAAGCTCTCGCCCTGCGTGCTCGAGATCTGCTGCTGGTTCATCCCCTGCGGGTTGCTCGTGTAGAGGCCGCCGCGCGTCGAGAAGAACGCGACGACGCGCCCGTCGGGCGAGCACGCCGGATACGTGTTCGACCCCTGGTCCTGCGTCAGGCGCTTCATGCCGCTGCCGTCGGGCGAGACGCTGAAGATGTCCCAGGTCGCGCCGTCGCGGCCCATGAAGAGCACCTTCGTGCCGCCCTCGGGGTCGTTGCACCACACGGGCGCCATGTTGTAGGTGCCGCGCGAGCTGATGCGCTTGCCGTCGACGTAGATCTGCGGGTTGCCACTCTCGTTCGAGACGTAGGCGAGCTGCCCGCCGGGGCCGAACGCGGGGTGGGTGTTGAGGCCGCCCGAGGTCGCCTTCGTCAGGTGGCTGCCGTCCGCGCCGCCGACGAAGATGTCGCTCTGGCCGTTCTGGGAGATGACGAGCGCCATCTTCGAGCCCTGGAAGGCGACGCCGAAGATGAGCCCCGCCTGCCTGATCACGGCGGCGGGATTGCCGACCTTGAAGAGTGCGTAGCTGCCGTCGGACAGCCCGCCCGCGTAGTAGATGCCGCCCGGGCCCACGGCGGGCGCGAGCGCGACGTTGGTCGCCGCCGGCAGGCGCGTGAGACCCTGGCCGTCGCTGTCGATCGCGAAGATGCCCTTCTGCCCGCGGCCCGTGGTCGCGGAGAAGACCAGGCGCGAGCCGAAGCTGCCCGGCGTCCCCGTGAACCACTTGATGACCTCGTTCACGAACTGGTTGGCCGCGATGCGCACGCCGCCTGCGGGCACGTCGTAGGTCTTGGCCAGCACGGCGTCCGGTCCGCGCGAGACGACGAAGAGCTTGAGCTCGACGTGGAGCGCTCCGCCGCCGCGGGCGAGCACGTAGCCCTTGATCACGCCCTCCGCGCCCACGTTGCGCCAGGACGTCGGGTCGATGCTGTTCGCCTCGCCCTGGAGGTTGGCCGTGAAGCTGGCGGGGTCGAGCACCTGGAACATGCTGGAGAGGACGAAGTCGCGCGACGCGGTCGCCACGCCCGCCTTGCCCGCTTCCGCGTCGCCTCCCCAGGTCGGCAGCGCCACCTTGAAGAGCGAACGGTTGCCGCCGGAGACGACGATCTGCGTGACCGCGCCGCCCGTCGGCTGCTGCACCGTGGGGAGGGCCGTCCCGGACGGCTGTTGCGCGGCCGCCGGGATGGCCGCGAGCAGGACCGCGGCGAGCAACAGCCCCAGGAGCAAAGATGCGTTCTTCCTTATCGGCATCGCGAGGAATCTCCGTGCATGTCGCCCGTCAAGGTGACGTTCACCGTACGCCCTTTGAAGGAATCCGCCACCTCGGCGGGCGGGTCGGGCAAGCCCGTCCTGTCGTCGAGAAGCTTCTGCAACATGCTCCGCGCCGAGTCGTCGAACAGATCGTTGCCGCTCTTTTTGATCGGCTCGGTGCGGACGTGCCAGATGACCATGCGGGGGCTGATGTTGATCTGGAAGGTGACGCACAGGCGCGCGGCGTCCGCCTGCGAGACGACCGTCGGGATCTGCCAGCGCTCGTGGAAGAACGCGCCGAGCTTCGCGGCGTACATGTCGCCGGCGTGCACCTTGTTCGGATCGGTCTCGGTGCCGCTGTCGAGCCCTTCGAGGCTGCCCTGCTCGGGGCGAGGCTTGCCGCCGTCCTCGGCGAACGGATCGTTCTTCGCGACCTTCTGCGTCTGGTCCGACTCGGCGGCGTTCGGCGGCGGGGGGCCAGCGTCGGGCGGCGGGTCTTTCTTGAGCGGGTCCTCGCGCGAGGCGACGATCTCTTTCTTCGGGGCGGTGTTGCGCTTGGGGACGAGGCGGTCCGGGAGCTTGTTGGGATCGAGCGGCTGGCCGAGCTTGAGGACGTTGGCCGCGATGACCGGCCTGGCGACGAGGGCCACCTCGTCGCCGCTCGAGGAGAGCGGATGGATCACGTTCAGTATGACGAGCAAGATCGGGATCGCGTGCAATGCGAAGGCGACAGCGACGCCCACGGCGATCTCGTCACCGGTGTAATGAGGACGCGTCCACGCCTTGGTCGTTCCAGACACCTCGACCTCACTTAACGATCAGCGGGTCGGTGATCATTCCCAGCTTCTCGACCCCGGCGGACCGCGCAGCCGCCATCACGCGCAGCACGGCTCCGTACTTCACGTTCTCGTCGGCCTGCACGTAGAGTTCTTTCTCCTCCTGCAGGCGCGCGTTCGTCTTGAGCTTGTTCTCCACGTCGCCGGTGATCTCGTCCTTGCCCAGGTAGACGTGCTCGTCGCTCGTCACGATCACCATCAGCTTCGTGTCGTCGGCCTGCATGGGGGCGCTCTTGGCCTTCGGCAGCTCGACCGAGACGCCCGTCGTGAGCAGCGGCGCGGTGACCATGAAGATGATCAAGAGCACGAGCATGACGTCGATGAGCGGCGTCACGTTGATCTCGTTCATCCCCCCGAGTCGGCGCCCGCGCCCTCCCCCGCCGCCCATCGAGGCGCCCACGTCACATGCCTCCGAGCTTGGCCCGCGCGGCGACGTCCTCGGCGAAGCCTAGCATGCTGTCCGCGATGACCTGCACCTTGCGCGCGAAGAAGTTGTACGCCATCACCGCGGGGATCGCGGCGACGAGGCCGATCGCGGTCGCGATGAGCGCCTCGGCGATCTTGGGGGCGACGACGGGCAGGTTCGCGTTCTGCTGGTTCCCGATGCTCAGGAACGCGTCCATGATGCCGTACACCGTTCCGAAGAGCCCGATGAACGGCGACGTCGAGCCGATCGTGCCCAGCAAACCCATCCAGGACTCGAGGTGCGCGACCTCCTGCGCGGCCGCGCGCCGCGTGCTGCTCTCGACGTGCGTCGCCTGCGCTTCGTCGAGGCGGCCGGCGCGGCCTCCGCTCACTCGGCGCATCTCGTCGTAGCCGATGGCGAAGATCCGCGCGAACGGCGAGCCGCGGAAGGCGGCGAGGCCCTGCGCGATCGCGTCGAAGCTCGGCGTCTGATCGAAGACGTCCAGGAAGCGCTTCGACTCGCCGCGCGCCCGCGACAGGTGCAGCGCCTTGGCGCCGATCGTGAGCCAGCAGAGGAGCGAGAAGAGCACGAGGATGAGCAGCACCGCCTTGACGGGCACCGAGGCGTGCAGGACCAGCGCAACGGGGTCGAGCTTCGGCGCGCCCTCGGCGGCGGGGCCCTGCGCGAGCGAAGTGTGAGTGTGGAGGAACATGAGCAGCGAGTTGGGTTGTAACCCCAAGCCGCGAAAATTGTCACGGGCGGAGACTCGCCCAAAAGCACCTTGCCAACTGGTGCGTGGCGTGCTCCGTTCACCGCAGATTCCATGAGGCCGCTTGCCGCAGCCACAGCCGTGATCGTTTGCGCCGCCTGCTCGAACCCCAGCGGGACGGGAGTGTTCGGCGGTGGCACCGCCACGGCAACCAACACCGCCTCGACCTTCACGCCGGTGACGGGCATCCAGATCGACGCCCACGATCTCTTTCTGCGGCAGGGCTGCGGAACCGAGCCCGGCCAAGTCTACAAGTACGCGGTCGTCGTCTTCCAGAAGAGGAACGTGCTGCCTTGCTCGTCCGGCGCGCCGGAGGCCGTCGGGGTTGGAGTCTACGACTGCTTCGCCGACGCAGTCTTCGTCAACGTCGGCAGCGGCACCGCCCTCGGCCTCAGCCAGGACTTCGATCTCGCCGTCGCTGCGTTCGACGCGCCCACCTATGCGGCTCAGGCGGGCCTCGTGACAAGCGAGGTTCTGGACCTCCAGACGACCGCCTGCCCCAGCGGCCCCGTCGACGACCGCGCGGCGGCGCTCGCCGCGGCCGCAAACTGGACGACCACGTGCACCGCGCGCCAGCAGCCCAACGTCGAGTCGCTGGCGGCGTGCGACCCGCTGCAGGAGAGCGCCAACGCGGCCGACGCGGGCGCGGGCGACTGAGGTCCCGCCGCCGGCGGGACGACAGCCCGAAGGGCACGGTGATTGACGCGGCCCGACCCCGCCCCAGCTTGCGCGCTCGATTTCGAGCCCCTACCCTAGTTGCATGGCCGAGACCACGCAGATGGCGCTTCCGCGACCGGGACGCGGTCTCAAGGCGCTGCTCCTCCTGTACTTCGCGGCGTGGCTGGTCGGCGCGGTGGCGGTCAACTACGCCCATGGCGAAGGGCTGCTCGGTCTGCTCGTGCTCGCGCCGGGCGCGGTCCTCACCAGGCCCTGGACGCTGCTCACCGCCGGGCTGCTCACCGATCCCCAGGGCTTCGGCCACCTCATCTTCACGCTGATCGGATTCTACTTCCTGTCGCCCGATCTGGAGCGGCGATGGGGCACGTGGCGGTTTCTCCGTTTCGTCGCGCTCTCCATCATCGCCGGCTTCGCGCTCTCGCTGCTGCTCGCGCGCTTCATGCCGGAGAGCGTGAGCGTCTTCCACCCTGCGGCCATGTTCGGTCCGTCCGCGGCGCTCGCTGCGCTGGCGGTCGCCTGGGGCCTCGAGAACCGCTCCTCCCAAATTCGCTTCTATTTCCTGATCCCCATCTCGGGCATGGCGCTCGTGTGGATCACCCTGGCCTTCTGCGCGCTCGGCCTCGTGACGTGGCGCAGCGTCACGGAGGGCGCGGCGTCGCCGTTCGGCGGCTTCGCCGCGGGGTGGCTGCTCGCCGGCAGCCCGTCGCCGCTCCGGCGGCTCTACCTGCGCGTGAAGCTCTTCTTCTTGCGGCGGCGCGGGCCGGGGGTGCACATCGACCTCGGAGACGTGCGTCCGAAGGCGCCGCGCAAGCCGCGGCCTGGCTCGCCTCCGCTACGCATCGTCCAGGGCGGCCTCGACGACGAGCTGCAGAAGCGCAACCCGCCGAAGGACAAGCGGTACCTGAACTAGGCCAGGCGGGTCGCGAGCCGCATCGCCGCGAGCATACCCCTCGGGTCCGCGTCGAAGCGCGCCGCGCGATCGTAGCCCGTGCCGTGATCGACGCTCGTGCGGACGATCGGCAGGCCGAGCGAGACGTTCACCGCCTCGCCGAAATCGAGCAGCTTCATCGGGATGGTCGCCTGATCGTGGTACATCGCCACGACGCCGTCGAAGCGCCCGGCCGCCGCCAGGCGAAACGCGGTCTCGGCGGGCACCGGTCCCTCGAGCACCGCCCGCACGCCCTCGCGAACGAGGCGAGCGCGCGCACGCCCGATCCCGGGAGCGATGCGCAGCGACTCTTCGCGACCGAGCAGACCGGCCTCTCCGGCGTGCGGGTTGAGCGCGGCCACGGCCACGCGCGGTCGCCTCTGCCCGAGCCGGCGCAGCAGCACGGCGAGCCAGAACGCCGTCCGCGCGACGCCGGACGACGTCACCGCGCGCGGGACCTTCGCGAGCGGCAGGTGCGTCGTGACCAGCGCGGTCGCCAGGTGCTCGCCCACGAAGGCCATCACCGTCTCGCGCGCGCGAAGCCTGCGCTGCAGGTGCTCGGTGTGCCCGGTGAAGCCGGCCGAGCCGGGCGCGCGCGAACGCACCACGACGTCCTTGCTCACGGGCCCCGTCACCAGAGCGTCCGCCTCGCCGCCTCGCACCCAGTCGCACGCCGCGTCGACCCAAGCGAGCTGGGCGGCGCCGCCCGCGACCGAGGGCGTACCCGGTCGGCGATCTCGCGCCGCCAGCGGCGCGGTCGGCTGCCAGAGTGCGATGCGGCCGCGCGAGGCGAACCGCGGCGCGTCGACGATCTCGATCCGCGCGCGAGACACGCCGCGCGCGTCGGCGGCGCGCAGCACCGCCCCCACGTCGCCGACCAGCGCGACCCGAGCGCCGCGCAAGCGCGATGCGGCGACCACGGCGACCTCGGGGCCGATGCCGCTCGGACAGCCGACGCTGATCGCGAGCCGCTTCATCGGGCGACGCGCAAGCGCGGGGAGTTGTCGGGCACCGTGGAGACCGGCTCTCCCTTCGGCGCGCGCAACAAGTAGCCCGCTCCCCGCAGCGTCTCGAGCGGCAGGGCGTCGCCCAGCTTGGCGCGGAGCCTGCGCACGTGGATGTCGACCGTGCGTGCCCCTCCCTCGTAGCGAGGACCCCACACGCGCGCGAGCAGCACCTCGCGGCGCAGCACGCGCCCGCGGTTGCTCGCAAAGTACGAGAGAAGCGCGAACTCTCGCGCCGTGAGCACGATGCGGCGGGCGTCGATCGTCACCTCGTGCAGGGCGCGGTCGATGACGATGGTGCCGACCTTGGTGCGCTCCTCCATGGAAAACTCGCTCTTGTGCCACTCGAGCTGCCGCAGCCGCGCGTAGAGCTCGACCGGCGTGCACGGCAGGACGATGAAATCGTCGAAACCGCAGGCGGGATCGAAGCCCTGCAGGTAGCGCGCTGGGACGGCCGCGAGGGTCGGCGCCTGCTCGAGCGCGGCGAATTTCCGCGCGTGCCGGAGCACCTGCGCGATCAGATCCGGGCGAAGCTCTCCGTCCACGACGAGGCAGCGGGCGTCGCGACCCTCGAGCAGCTCGTCCACGTCGGCGAAGAGCGCGCCGCCGCGTACCTCCGCCCCGAGCCGCTGGAGCGCGACGGCGACACTGTCGTCCGCGCCCGCGCGAGGCGGGTCCACCGTCGGCCCGAGAACAACGACCACGCCTGCCATGGGTCGAGCCTTATTATGCGCCAAACCGAGCCGGCGCAACCGCGAGGAAGCCCGCCTGACCGTACGTCCGGAAGACTAGCTCCACGGCCGTGAAGCCGGTGCGCGCGAAGAGCGCCAGGTGCTCCGTGACGCGGATCGGGAAGAACGCGGTGCCCTCGCGCGCGAGGTGCTTTTCGATGGTCGCCTCGTCTCTGCCCTGCGCCCGTTGCCAGTCCGCCCACCTCGCGCGCTGGATCCGGTGGCCGAGGTCGGTCTCGGCGCGCACGTTCTCGAAGACGACCAGGGCACCGCCCGGCGCGAGCAGCTCGCGACACCGCGCCACTGCGCGCTCGCGCGCCGCGAGGTCGCCGTAGTGGTGGCAGAGCACGGCCGTGATGACGTCGAGCGGGCCGCCGAAGGTGCTCGCATCCGGCAGCGCGTCGCTCGCGGCGTGGAGCACGCGCTCGGGCGCGACGCGGGTGCGGGCGATGGAGAGCATGGCCTCCGAGGGATCCGCCGCCCAGAATTCGGTCGCAGGCGAGCGCGCGGCCGCCAGCTCGACGAGCCGCCCCGGCCCCGCGCCCGTGTCGAGCCACCGGCGCGGCGACGGTCGCGCCGCGAGCGCCACGTCGATCGCCGTGCGCTGGATCTCCGCGTGAAGCGGGATCGTGCGCACCACCTCGCGCTCGTAGTCGGAGGCCGAGTGCGCCGTCGCGTTGTCCATCACGCCACCTTCAGGCGACGCGCGTGCCGCCGACGGTGATCTGCGCGATCTTGATCGTCGGGCAGCCGACGCCCACCGGAACGCTCTGCCCGTCCTTGCCGCACGTCCAGATGCCGTCGGACACCTCGACGTCGTTGCCGAGCATCGTCACGCGACGGAGCACGTCCGGACCGTTGCCGATCAGGTTGACGCCCTTGAGCGGCGCGCCGAGCTTGCCGTCCTCGACGAGGTAGCTCTCGGTCAGCGAGAAGACGAAGTCGCCGTTCGAGATGTCGACCTGCCCGCCGCCGAACTTCTTCGCGAAAATGCCGCGCTTGACGGTGCGCAGGATCTCCTCGGGATCGTGCGGGCCCGCGAGGAGGATCGTGTTGGTCATGCGCGGCATCGGCGCACAGGCGAAGCTCTCGCGCCGCCCGTTTCCAGTGGGCCGCAGCTTGAAGTGGCGCGCGCTCAACCGGTCGTGCATGTAGCCGCGCAGCTTGCCCTTCTCGATGAGCACGCTCGACTGCGGCTCGTTGCCTTCGTCGTCGACGTTGATGGACCCGCGCGACTGGAGCAGCGTCGAATCGTCGACGACGGTGCAGAGCTCGCTGGCGACGACGTTCCCGAGCTGCCCGCTGTAGTTGCTCGTGCCCTTGCGGTTGAAGTCCGCCTCCAGGCCGTGGCCGACCGCCTCGTGCAGCAAGATGCCGCTGTCGCCCGGCGCGAGGACGACTTCCATCGTGCCCGCCGGGGCTTCCTGGGCGTCGAGCATCCGGATGGCTTGCTCCGCGGCCTGGCGGGCGTGCCACTCCGGCGACTTGCCCTCGAAGTAGCCGAGCGTGGTGCGGCCGCCGCCGCCCGAGCTGCCCTCTTGCCGCTTGCCATCCCGCTCGGCCACCGCGCGGATGCCGAACCGAAGGAGCGGCTGCGAGTCGCGCGCCATCTTGCCGTCGCTGGTGGCCACGAGCACCTCGCGGATCTCCTCGGCGAGGCTGGTCTCGACCTTGATGATGCGAGGGTCGAAGGCGTGCGCCGCCGCGGCGGCCCGCTCGAGCAGCTTGCGCTTCTCGAGGCCCGGCTCGTCGATCGTCACCCTCGGCAGGTCGTACCGGTTGGCGACCGAGAGGACGCGCACCGGCGCGGGCGCAGAGGCCTGCCCGCTCGCGATCTGCGCGGCCGTCTCGGCGGCGTGCTTCATCGCGTCCCAGTCGAACTGCTCGACGTAGGCGTAGCCCGTGGCGTCTCCCTTCTGGACGCGAACACCGAGGCCCATCGAGACGCCGCGCGAGGCGCTCTTGAGGATCCCCTCGTCGAACACCAGCCCGCCTGCGGCCCGGTACTCGAAGAAGAGGTCGGCGTAGTCCCCACCTTTGCTCAGCGCGACCGCAAGGAGCCGCTCAGCCAGCTTCGCGTCGATCTCGGACGCGCCGCCGGCGGCGAACGGGGCCTTGTAGAGAACCGAACCTGTGCTCATCGCGTGCACGTTAGGACGCCCTCCCACATCCCGCAATCCCAGCCAACTCCTTGGCCATCCGCGGCCACAGCCCTATCCTCGCCGCCTCATGCTCGCCAATTTGCTCGTGACTCTTCACGTCACCGCCAACCTCGTGTGGATCGGCGCCATCGCGTGCGTCGGCTGGCTCGTGGCGTCGGCCTCGAAGACCAACGACGCCTCCACCGCCGTCCTTGCGCGAGGCCTCTACCTCCGGGTCGCCGTCCCCGCCTTCCTCGCTAGCTTCGTCTTCGGCGCGTCCCGACTGGCGATGGACCCCTCGTACTATATGCACCTACATTGGTTCCACGGAAAGCTGACGGTCGCCCTGGTCGTCATCGCCCTGCACCACGTGATCGGCGCAAAAGCTAGAAAAGTCGCTGGCGGAAGTATGCACGCAGGGGCGAGCGGGGGTATCCTAGTAGGGGCTCTACTTGCCTGCGCCTTTTTGTCCGTCACGTTGGTCGTCTTTCGACAAGCGCTCGTTCCTTAGAGTCGCTGTTGCGTCGCGGTTCGCCCGCTGCGCAGGAGCGACGTGGCTGATCGCGTCTCAACCTGAATGCATGCGGACCTCTCACGCCGGGAGTTGCTGGATCCGTGGCGATTGATCGTGAAAGGGTGCTCGAGGCTGCCTCGAAGTTCGTAGAGAAGAAGCGCTACGACAAGGCCATCCTCGAGTACCAAAAGCTCATCGAAGAAGATCCGAACGACGCTCGTACGCTCCTCAAGATCGGTGACCTGCAGCTGAAGCAGGAGGCCTATCCGGAGGCGATCGCAACGTACGAGCGCGTGGGACGCTTCTACGCGCAGCAGGGCTTCGCGCTCAAAGCGATCGCCGTCTACAAGCAGATCCGCGAGATCATCTCGAAGCACGTCCCGCACCTCGAGGAGCGCTACGCGCACGTGCCGCCGAAGCTCGCCGAGCTGTACCAGGGCCTCGGCCTGGTCAGCGACGCGCTGGCCGCGCTCGACGAGGTGGCCACGCGACTTCAGCGGCAGCAGCGCGACACGGAGGCCATCGAAGTCTTCCGGAAGATCGTCGCGCTCGACCCGACCAACCCGCTCCCCCACCTGCGGCTCGCCGAAGCGCAGTCGCGCATGCGCGACTTCGACGGCGCCGTGGTCGAGTTCGGTCAGGCGGCGGCGCTGCTCATCAAGGTCGGCCAGCGCGACAACGCCCTGAAGGTCCTCGAGCGCCTGCTGCACCACCGGCCCGAGCCCGCGCAGGCGCGCCTCGCCGCCGAGCTCTACTTGCAGCGCGGCGGGCCGAACGACGGGATGCAGGCCCTGGCGAAGCTGCAGATCTGCGTCCAGGCGAACCCCAAGGACCTCACCACGCTCGACCTTCTCTCGCGCGCGTTCGGGCAGCTCGGGCAGCCGCGCAAGGGCATCGAAGTCCAGAAGGAGATGGCGCGCATCGCGCGCGAGCAGCAGCGCTACGACCTCGTCACGGAGATCGTCGATCGGCTGCTCGAGCTCGCGCCAAACGACGAGGTGGTCCGGGAGCTGGCCTCGTCGCGCGACGAGGTGCTCGCCAGCGCCCCCGCCGACGAAGAGGCGGAGCTCATCGAAGAGGTAGCCGAGGACGCGCTCGAGGAGATCCGGGAGGTCCCGGAGCCAGTTCAATCGGCCGAGCCGATTCTGCTCCGCACCGAGCCGCACACCGGGGTGGACACGCTCGACAGCGCCCCCAGCCTCGTCGATCAGACCGAGATCGCGCAGGTCCCCGTCGGCGAGGAAGCGCGCGT
>DATIQP010000220.1:0-11188 GCA_035470765.1 Polyangiaceae bacterium
AACGGGCGTGGCGGCACCGAGCTCGCCGCATGGCGAGCGAACCTCCGAGGGTGCATGTTCACGATTGTCATCAGCGAGAAGGGGGGCGCCGAGCGCCGCGAGACGTTCGACAAGAACGAGATCAACGTCGGGCGCGTCCAGGGCAACGACCTGATGCTCCCGAAGGGGAACGTCTCAAAGCATCACGCGCGGCTGCTCTATCGCGACGGGCGCTTCATCGTCACCGATCTGAAGAGCACCAACGGCACCTACGTGAACGGCCGCAAGATCGCGCAGGCCACGATCGTCCGCGAGGGTGACAAGATCTACATCGGCGACTTCATCCTGCGCATCGACGGAGGCGCGGAGGCCGAGGTCCCTGCGCCGCCCGATGCCGCAGCGCCGCCGCCGATGCCGCCGATGCCGCCGATGCAGATGGCTCCGATGGCGCCGCAGATGGCCGGGGCGGGGACGCCGCTCGGTCCGCCCGTCGCCCCGATCATGACCGCGCCCGCACCGCCGCCCCACATGCCTGCCGGAATGCCGCCGATCCCGCCGGCCCCCATGAACATGGGCGGCCAGCAGGCGCCGATGCCGCCGCAGCCGATGTCGCCCCACATGATGGCGCAGATGCCGACGCCAGGCGCGCCGATCCCCGTCCCCGGGCGCGCGGGTTACCCCGCGGCGATGCCTCCCTTGCCCGGAGGCGGCCCGCAGCCGCCGCGCGCGAGCGATTCGGGCAACGTGAGCCACTACCCCCTCGAGCGCGATCCGGACGAGGCCGAGGCGCAGCAGCAGCAGCAGCAGGCCGCTCCGCCCCCGCAGCAGCAGTCGCAGCAGAAGGTGCCGGCCCCGCCGCGCGTACCGACTCTCGGGAGCCAGGGCATGCGAGGGACGCTCGCCATGGGCGCGGGCCCCGCGCCGTCGGTCTCGCGCCCGTCGTCGATGCCGCCGCCCCAGCCCGCCCCGCCGGCGCGCACGTCGCAGCCGGGCTCCACGCCCTCGCGCGTGCCTCCGCGGGAGAGCCCGCAGCAGGCGGGGCGCAGGCTGGCGCTCGGCTCGATGATCGATCGCATCGTCGAGGCGCTCGGCGACAGCGCGGCCCTGCGCGCCGTCGCCGTGCTCCCGGACGTCGTCGAGCGCGTCGAGAAGTTCGCAGCCGAGCAGGCCAAGTCGATGAAGGAGGAGGGCGAGATCCCCGAGGGGGTCGACGCCGACGCCGTGAAGGCCGACGCGGTCCGCGAGCTCACCGGGCTCGGTGCCGTCGGTCCGCTCCTCGAGGAGGACGAGGTCGCCGAGATCCATTGCCTGCGCCACGATCAGATCCTCGCCGTGCGCGCGGGATCCCTGGTGCTCGCCGACGCGAGCTACACGAGCGACGCCGCGCTCGGGCGCGCCATCGAGCGGCTCGCGGCGACGACGGACCAGCCCGTCCGGCCCGACGAGTCGTTCGTCGATCGGCGGCTCGCGCGAGGCGCGCACATGCTCGCGTTCCGGCCGCCGGCGTCGGCTGCGCACGCGCTCGTCATTCGCAAGCGGCGCAAGCTCGAGATGTCGCTCGAGGACTTCGTGCGCCTCAGCGCGATGTCGCGCGGCATGGCGACGTTCCTCGAGGGGTGCCTCACGGCGCGCGCCAACCTGCTCGTGTGCGGCTCGTCGCCGGTCGCGTCGTCGCTGCTCCTCGGCGCGCTCGTCGCAGCCGGCTCGTCCGGCGATCGCGTCGCCGTGCTGCAGGACGAGGAGGAGTTCGGCATCTCGCAAGGCCACGTCGTGCGCCTCGCGGTCGGAGGGGCGATGAGCGCCGAGTCGCAGGTGCGCTCCGCGGCGCGCATGCGCCCGGACCGGCTCGTCGTCGGCAACATGGGCGGAGCGCTCATCGCCTCGGTGCTCGAGGCGATCGGCGAAGGCGCCGAGGGCGTGCTCGCCGCGGTGTGCGCGCCGTCGCTGCGCCAGGCCCTCTCGCGCCTGAGCGGTCAGCTGTTGCTCGCGCGCCCGGGCCTGGCGACCGACGCCGCGCGTGACCTGCTCGGCGAGGCGTTCGACGTCGCCGTCGAGCTGCACATGCTCCCCGACGGTCGACACCGCGTCGTCCGCATCTCGGAGCTCGGCGGCGCCGACCCGAAGGGGATCGTCGCGCGCGACATCTTCGTGGCGGCCGGCGACGGCGCCGGCGAGAGCCACGTCGCGACGGGCGTCGTCCCGCGCATCGTCAACGAGTTCGCGCTGCGCGGCGTGCGCGTCGACACGAACCTGTTCAAGAAGGCGCGCTGACGGTCACTCCGCGGTGGCGTGCTCGTCGGCGCGCTTGACCATCTTGCGGTGGACCATCCGCTTCTTGAGCGGGCCCATGTGGTCGATCATCAGCACGCCCTGTAGGTGGTCGTACTCGTGCTGGATGGCCACGGCGAGCAGGCCCTCGGCCTCGAGCTCGAACCACTTGCCCTCGCGGTCCTGGGCGCGTACGCGGACCTTGGCCGCACGGTCGATCTCCTCCGAGACGCCCGGGAAGCTCAGACAGCCCTCGCTCCACATGAGGTCGCCCTCGGTCTCGAGGATCTCCGGGTTGATGAAGACGCGGAAGTCGCTCGGCGCGCCCTCCTCGGCGGTGTCGAGGACGAAGATCTGTACGGCTTCGCCGATCTGCGTGGCGGCGAGGCCCACGCCCGGAGCGGCGTACATCGTCTCGGCCATGTCGTCGACGAGGCTCTGGACCTCCGGGGTGATCGTGGCGACGCGCTCGCCCTTGTTGCGGAGCCGCGCGTCCGGGTAGTGCAATATCGTGCGGATCATCTGCGCCTTCGACCCACTAAACTAATGCGCCTCGGCCCGCCTTGCCAGCGGTGTTGGTGCGACTCTGGGGTCCGGACCTGACACAGAGTGCGTCATCTCAGGGGCCGAAACGGCTGAAAATAGCCTTGGCACCGACGTTGCTCAGGCGGTCCGCATGAGCCTTCGAGCCTGTGTCGGGTTGCTTCTGATCCTGGGTGCCGGAGCCGTGGCGTGCGGCGGAAAGACGGACGCAGACTTCGACGGCGGAGGCGGGGACGGCGGCGGCAAGGACGGTGGACCCGGCCCGAGCGGACCGTGTCCTCAGACGGAGCCGAGCTACGGCGCGGCGTGCAGCCAGGCCAACCTCGAGTGCGAGTACGGCGCGGATCCCCGGACGACGTGCAATCGAGTCTGGTCCTGCGCCGGCGGCTCCTGGGCAATGGCCAAGACCGGCGACCCGACTTGCCCCAGCACGAGCTCGGCGTCGTGCCCCTCGGACGCATCGCTGGCCAGCGGCGCCTGCGGCGACCCCGGAGCCACCTGCGACTACTCGACCAGCGGAGCCTCCAAGTGGTGCGCGTGCACCTTCATGGGCGGCCCCGTCCAAATCGACGGCGGCAACCAGTACACCTGGCAGTGCAGCTTCGGGACGATGAGCGGCTGCCCCGCGGCGCGCCCTCGCCTGGGCTCGGCGTGCGTTCAGCCCGACCTCGAGTGCGACTATTCCGTGTGCGGCCTCCCGAGCGGCCTCTCGGTGCGGTGCGAGGGCTCGACGGGGACCTGGGTCACCGGCTTCGGAGCGGTCTGCGCGGGCGCGAACTAGGTGCGTGTGCTGCATAGCACACGCACACAGCCTCGGACGGGCCTCGGCTAGGTGCGTGTGCTGCATAGCACACGCACACAGCCTCGGACGGGCCTCGGCTAGTCTGTCGAGTAGGAGGTCACGCGCTCTCGACGAAGGCGCCGCCGCCCGACGACGCCTGGGCGACGCTCGGGGCGCGCGCGGTCCGAGCGCGCGTGGCCCAGTCGCTCCAGCCCGCGCTCGGCACCTCGTGTACGGCGAGGTTGCGCGCGCGCTGGAACACGTCGCGGCCGAGGTCGGCCGTGTGGATCTCCTCGTAGACGCGCTCGAGGTCCGCCCCGTCGGCGCGGGCGACCGCGCTGCCCAGCGCGTTGGAGTGGCGGGGCAGGTGGCGCCGCAGCACGGCCCAGAGCGCGTCCGCCTGCGCGGCGAAGACGAGCGTGCTCCATAGGCCACCCTCGCGCAGCAGCTTGTCGGCGATGCGGGCGCAGGGCTTCTCGACGAAGCTCGCGACCTCGCGGACCTCGTGCGTGGTCTTCTTGGCGCCGGGCACGATCCAACCGCACTCGGTCTCCGCGCGAGTCGCGGGGACCCCGAGCAGAACCAGGGGATGTGCGGGTACCGCCCCCACGGCCTGTCGCATCCCCTCGTCGAACGGCGCCGGATCCGCGATGAAATGATCGGACGGCGTGACGAGGAGCTTCGCGCTGGCGTCGCGCCGACGGATCCACGCCACGGGCAGCGCGAGGCCGACGGCGGTCCCCCGGTCCGCGGGCTGGGTGAGAATGCGCAGCTCGGGCGTGCCGTCGAGCTGCTCGCGCGCGATGGCCTCGCAGCTCGAGTGCACGACGACCACGATGCGTTCGGGCGCGACGAGCCGTTTCATGCGCTCGACCGTGCATTGCAGGAGCGACTGCTCGCCCACCAGCGTCGCGAACTGCTTGGGCAGTCTGGTACTGTAGAGGCGGTCCGTGAGTTGTCCGCCGACGCCACCGGCGAGGACGATGCTCCAGAGATGCGGATCGATCGACTCCAGCTCGTTTTCCATTTGGCGTGCTCCTGTCCGTGGGACGCGCACGGCGCGCGCGCACCGACAACATTTGACGCTGCGCCGGATGGCCTGCCTGCGCCATCCTCGAATGTCGTGATTTGTCGGCCCGCACCCCGGGAAGAGCTAGTCCTCGGGGTAGACGAGGCGTCCGAAGACGTGCGCGTCGTCACCGCAGAGCTCCCACTGCGGGCTCACGATGCGGGGTGCCTTGGACGGGACTTCGGGGCCCGCCCAATCCACCGCTCCGGGACGCCCTCGCGGGCCGAGCAGGATGGGCGCGATGAACGCGTGCAGCTCGTCCGCAAGTCGGGTCGCGAGGAAGCTCCCGGCCAGCTCGGCGCCGCCCTCGACCATGAGGGCCACGACCCCGCGCTGCGCCAGTGCGGTGATGGCCGCCATCACGTCGAGCCTGCCTTCGGCGGTCGTCGTGGTGCGCAGCACCTCTACGCCGTGGGAGGTCAGCGCTTCCTCGTTCTCGAACGGTGCGTCGGTGCTCGCCAGCAGCAGCGTGGGCACCTCGGTCGCCGTCTGGACGACGCGCGCGTGGAGCGGCGTGCGCAGATGAGTGTCGAAGATGACGCGCGTCGGGCTGATGCCCACCGTGTCGCGGACGGTGAGGCTCGGATCGTCGCTGAGCACCGTGCCGACGCCCACGCCGACGGCGTCTTGCGTGGCGCGCAGCGCGTGGACGCGGGCGCGCGCGTCCGGTCCGGTGACCCACTTCGAGGCGCCGCTGCGCGTGGCGATGCGACCGTCGAGCGAGAGGGCCAGCTTGATCGTCACGTAGGGCACGCCGCGCGTGACGAACTTCGTCCAAGGCGCGATGACGGCCTCCCCCTCCTGTTTGCAGACGCCGAGCACGACGTCCACGCCCGCCTGGCGGAGCCGCTCGATGCCGCCGCCGTCGACGTGCGGGTTCGGATCCTCGCAGGCGATGACGACCTGCTTGATGCCGGCCTGGAGGATGGCGTCGGTGCACGGAGCCGTGCGGCCGTGGTGGTTGCAGGGTTCGAGCGTGACGTAGAGGGTGGCGCCCTTCGCTTCGCTGCCGGCGGCCTTGAGGGCGATGACTTCGGCGTGATCGAGCCCGGCCCGCTCGTGGAAGCCCTCGCCCACGGCCTTGTCGTTTCGTACGACGACGGCGCCGACGTGAGGGTTCGGCGAGGGCCAGCCGCCGCGGGCCAGCTCGATCGCGCGCGACATCCAGCGCTCGTCTTTCGTCGGCGCGCTGCGCTCGGGCGGGCGGCTCGACTCGTCGTTGGGGGTCTCCGCCGGGGGCGGCCGAGAGGATGCGCTCATTGGACCTCACCCTCCGGCCGGCGCGGGGGTCGGTCGCTCTCGCTCTTCTTCTGCTCGGCGATCTTGTCGAGCTCCTTCTGGAACTCGGCGATGTCTCGGAAGGAGCGGTAGACGCTCGCGAAGCGCACGTAGGCGACCTCGTCGAGGTCGCGCAGCCGCACCATCACCTTGTTGCCGAGCGAATCGGCGGTGACCTCGCGCTCGCCGCTCTCGACGAGCTCACGCTCGATGTCATCCACCAGCGCCTCGAGCCGCTCGTGGGCGATGGCGCGCTTGTCGCACGCCTTGCGGATGCCGCCGAGCAGCTTCTGGCGATCGAACGGCTCGCGGCGCATGTCCTTCTTCACGACGAGCGGCAGCACGTCCTCGACGCGCTCGTAGGTCGTGAAGCGGCGCGCGCACTTCTCGCATTCGCGACGCCGGCGAGTCACGTCACCGGTCGCGGAGAGGCGAGAGTCGATCACTTTGCTCTCGAGGTGTGTGCAGAAGGGACACCGCAACGACGTGTCTCCTTGACCAGCTTAGCCCTCGAAGCGGGAAAGCACGAGGCTGCAGTTGGTCCCGCCGAAGCCGAACGAGTTGTTCAGGGTGTGGCGCACGCGCCGCTCGCGGGCGGTATGCGGGACGTAGTCGAGCACGCACGCGTCGTCGGGCTCGTCGAGGTTGATCGTCGGAGCGATCTTCCCCTCGGCCACGCTGAGCGCGCAGATGGCGCTCTCGACGGCACCGGCGGCGCCGAGGAGATGGCCCATCATCGATTTCGTGGAGCTGATCCACAGCTTCTTGCTGCGCGCGTGGTCGCCGAAGACGCTCTCGATCGCGCGCGACTCTTCGACGTCGCCGACGGGCGTCGAGGTGCCGTGCGCGTTGACGTAGTCGACCTGATCGGGCGAGATGCCTGCGTCCTTCAAGGCCATGCGCATCGACCGCTGAGCGCCCTCGCCGCCGGGGGCGGGCTGTGTGAGGTGGTGCGCGTCGCTCGAGGCGCCGTACCCGGTGACCTCGGCGTAGATGCGCGCGCCGCGCTTCTTGGCGCGGCTGAGCGACTCGAGGACGATGATGCCGGAGCCCTCGCCGCAGACGAAGCCGTCGCGGTTCTTGTCCCACGGGCGGCTGGCCTTCTCCGGCGCATCGTTGCGCTTCGAGAGCGCCATCATCGCCTCGAAGCAGCCGATGCCGACCGGCGTGACGGTGGCCTCGGCGCCGCCGGTGACCATGACCTGGCAGAGCCCGCGGCGGATCCACTGGGCCGCCTCGCCGATCGCGTGGGCGCCGCTCGAGCACGCGCTCACGGTGGCATAGGACGGACCGCGAAGGCCGTACGCCATCGAGACCTGCCCTGCCGCCATGTTCGCGATGAGCCCCGGGATGCTGTACGGGCTGAGGCGCGACGGCCCCTTTTCGATGACGACCTGCTTGGCCCGCTCGACCGTGTGCAGGCCGCCGATGCCCGAGCCGATGAAGCAGCCGGCCTCGTTGCGCTCGTCACCGGAGAGCTCGAGCCCAGCGTCCTTGATCGCCATCTTGGCCGCGCTGAACGCGAACTCGATGAAGCGATCCATCTCCTTGAGCTTCTTCTTCTCGATGAAGGCGAGCGGATCCCAGCTCTTCACCTCGCCCGCGATCTTCACGCGGAACTGAGTCGTGTCGAACAGAGAAATAGGCGCGATGCCGCTCTTGCCAGCGAGCAGCGCGCCCCACGACTCGTCCTTGCCGACCGCGAGCGGGGTGACGAGACCGATCCCCGTGATGACCACGCGTTCCACGACGACCGCTACTTCTTCTTGGCGTGTTTCTCGATGTAGTCGATCGCGTCCTGGACGGTGCGGATCTTCTCCGTGTCCTCGTCCGGGATGTCGATCTCGAAGGCCTCCTCGAAGGCCAACACGAGCTCCACGAGCCCGAGCGAGTCCGCCCCGAGGTCGTCGATGAAGGTCGACTCGGGCTTGATGTCTTTTTCGTCGACGTCGAGCTGCTCTTTGATGATGCGCTTGACTTCGCTGGCGATGTCCTGAGCCATGCGTGCCTCGTACCAGAAAACGGGCCAAAGGAAACAACAGAAGAGAAGACCGCCGGCTCATTAAGCGCCGGCGGCAAGATTCACACGTACATGCCCCCGTTGACGCGGAGAACCTGCCCTGTGACATAAGCGGCTTCGTCGCTCGCCAGAAACACGCACGCCGCGGCGACTTCACGCGCGGTGCCGATGCGGCCGAGGGGGACGAGCTTGAGCGCCATCTCCTTGGCCTGTTCGTTCATCGCGGCGGTCATGTCCGTCTCGATGAAGCCTGGGGCGATGGCGTTGACGGTGACGTTGCGCGAGGCGTACTCGCGAGCGATCGACTTGGCGGCGCCGATGACGGCGGCCTTGGTGATGGCGTAGCCGGTCTGGCCGATGTTGCCCATCTCGCCGATGACCGACGACATGAAGACGATGCGGCCGGATTTGCTGCGCATCATGCTCTTCATGACGAGGCGCGCGCACTGTACGGCGCCGCGGACGTTGGTGTCGAAGAGCTTCTGAAGGTCCTCGTCCTTGAGGCGGAGCAAGAGGCCGTCGATCGCGATGCCAGCGTTGGCGACCAGGACGTCGATCCTGCCGTGCTTCTTGATGAGGCCCTCGATCGCCGTCTCGGTCGCCGCGGTGTTGGCGACGTCGAAGCCCGCGATCTCGGCCTTGCCGCCCTTGGCGACGATGGCGTCCGCCGTCTCGCGAGCGGCCGCCTCGCCCTTGACGAAGTTGACGACCACCGTCGCGCCCTGCTCGGCGAGCGCCTCCGCGCAAGCGCGCCCGATGCCGCGCGAGCCGCCGGTGACCAGAGCTATTTTCCCGTCGAGTCGAAACATGGTGTGGGATCTCGCGCGCCCGCGAGTCGAGGCGGCGTTCTACAAGGTCCGTCCTCGCCTCGCAAGCTGTGAAGCGCTCTCAGCTCGAAGCGCCGGCCTCGGCGAGGAACGCGGGGACCTGCGCCAGGGCGGCGGCGTCGCCCACGCTGAGCACGCGGAGGTCCTTGGCGATGCGCTTGATGAGCCCGGCGAGCACCTTGCCGGGGCCGATTTCGAGGACATGGGTCACGCCTTCGCGCGCCATGACGCGGATCGTCTCTTCCCAACGCACCGCGCCGTCGACCTGACGCACGAGGAGCTCCTTGACGCGCTCGGCGGAGGAGTTGGGCTTCGCGTCGACGTTGGCGATGACGGGGAAGGCGAGGGCGCCGACGCTCACCCTGTCGAGCTCGGAGGCGAGGACGCGGGCGGCTGGGGCCATCAGCGCGCAGTGGAAGGGCGCGCTCACCTTGAGCGGGATGGCCTTGCCCTTCTCCTCGGAGACGAGCTCCGCGGCGCGCGCCACGGCGGCCGCGTGGCCGGCGATGACGACCTGGCCTGGCGCGTTGAAGTTGGCGGGGCTGACGACGGCGCCGGTGCCCTCGGCGGCCCGGCGGCAGATGTCCTCCACCTTCTCCGGATCGAGGCCCATCACCGCGCTCATCGCGCCCTCGCCCGCGGGCACGGCGGCTTGCATCGCGCGGCCGCGAGCGCGGACCAGGCGCACGGCGTCCTCGAGGCGCATCGCGGAGGCGGCCACGAGCGCCGAGTACTCCCCGAGCGAATGGCCCGCCGCGAACGCGGGCGCCGGAAGGCCGGGCACCGACTCGCGCAGGGCGGCGAGCACCGCGCAGCTCACCGTCACGATGGCAGGCTGCGTGTTGGCCGTGAGGGTGAGCGTCTCCTCGGGCCCCTCGGCGATGATCTTCGAGAGCGGCGCGTCACCATCGGGGCGCGAGCCGTGGAGCAGGGGATCGTTCAGCGCGGCGTCCGCTCGCGCGAGCACGTCGCGCGCCGCCGCGGAGGCGGCGAAGACCTCCTTGCCCATGCCGACGGCCTGCGCACCCTGTCCCGGAAAGACCCAAGCGATCTTGCCCATGAATGCGCCCATAGCAGAACGCCGCGCGTGCGAGAACTCACATTCTGATGAGCGCGGCGCCCCACGAGAGGCCGGCGCCGAGGGCGCACATCAGGACGAGGTCGCTCGGCTTGATGGTGCCGTCCTTGACGCGCTCGTCGAGCAGGATCGGGATCGACGCGCTCGACGTGTTGCCGACGCGCTCGATGTTCGACAGGACCTTGCCCTTGGGGTAGTTGGCGCGCATCGTCACCTGATCGATGATGCGCATGTTGGCCTGGTGCGGCACCACCCAGTCGACGTCGTCGTTGTGCAGGCCCATCGAGTCGACGAGGTGCTGGCTCGCGCCGTAGAGGTTCTTCACCGCGGCCTTGAAGATGTCCTGGCCCTTCATGTGGATCGTGTGGCGGCGCTGCGCGATCGTCTCGGTGCTCAGCGGCGCGGCGGTGCCGCCGCCGGGGATGATGAGCGAGTTGGCGAGCGAGCCGTCGGAGTAGATCGTCGAGCCGAGCAGGCCGCGGTCGTCGCCGGTGGCGCGGCCCATGACCACGGCGCCGGCGCCGTCGCCGAAGAGCACGCACGTGCTGCGGTCGGTCCAGTTGACGACGCGCGAGAGCATCTCGACGCCGATCACGAGGACGTGCTCAGCCGCGCCGCTCGCGAGGAACTTGTCGGCCACGGTGATGCCGTAGATGAAGCCGGCGCACGCCGCGGAGAGGTCGAACGACGGGCACGTCGGCGCCGCGCCGATCTTCTGCTGCACGAAGACCGCGGTCGCGGGCATCGGGACGTCGGGCGTGATGGTCGCGACGACGATGAGGTCGAGCTTGTGCGGCGGCAGGTCGGCCGAAAGGAGCGCGGCCTTCGCCGCCTCGGCCGCCATGTCGCTCGTCAGCATGCCGGGCGGAGCGACGCGGCGCTCGCGGATGCCCGTGCGCTCGCGAATCCACGAGTCGCTCGTCTCGACCATCGCCTCGAGGTCGGCGTTGGTTCGCGTCAGGGGCGGCAAAAAGGAGCCGGTGCCCAGAACCCGGCTCTTCGGAGGCCCGGCGGGCCGCGCCGGAAGGTTATCCGCTCCGCGGCTGTCGCCGCGATGGCTCACCCGTCACTCCTTGCTTCCGACGTCGCGGGCCTTCTTGCCCTTGTAGAAGCCGCAGGCCGCACACGCGCGGTGAGGCACGCTCGGCTCGCCGCAGTTGGCGCAAGCGATCAGCTGGGGCGCCGTCACCTTGTCGTGGTTGGCACGCCGCATGTTGCGCTTCGAACGGGTCGTACGTCGTTTGGGGACCGCCACGGCTTACTCCTTCTTCTTCGTCTTCTTCTTCGGCTTGAATCGGTGTGCGGTCAGCACGCCGACCTTCGCCTGCGCTTTGCTCGGCTTGAG
>DATIQP010000221.1:0-10304 GCA_035470765.1 Polyangiaceae bacterium
CCCGTCGAGATGAGCGCCCCGAACTCGGTGGACGTGCCCTCGGTCGAGAGCATGCACGTCTGGCAGGCCTTGTTCGCCGTGGCACCCGTCCACGACTGACAGGTCGTGGTGCTGGCCGTGCTGCTGTAGCAGTCCGTGTAGTAGTCGGAGATTTGCTTGTCGCTGCACGCGGTCGGGTCGGCAGCGTGCGGGGGCGTCCACACGATGCTGCTCGAGTTGACGGGCGCGGGGGCGCAGGTCGGGCCCGTGTCGACGGTCCCCGTGTCGAGCGGGGGCTTCTCCGCGCGGACGTCCGTCGCCCCATCGCCCGCGTCGCCGGTGTCGCCTCCGCCGTTGCAGGCGCCATAGACCGAAAAGACGAGCGGTACCTGAATCGCCAAAGCAAGCAGCTTGCGCATGACTACCTCCCTGAATGCCCTCGCATCATACGCGGAAGTCCTGTCGGGGAATACTGTCCCGCCGGACCGAACCGCTAATTCCCGAAGCTCGTGTCGATCGTGCGGGGGTGCGACTTCTTGCTGCTCGCCGCGCCCATCGGGGTCGTGAACGGGTTGTTGTCCGTCGTCGCCGCAGGGGCCGGGTGGTACGAGCCGCCGGTCCTCGCGGTGGGCGGCGGCGGAGACGTGTTGCCGAGCAGGTTGGACGGCACGAGGGGCGTCATCGGCTTGAGCGCGATGTCGAGCTGCGCCGCGGGCTTGTCGAAGACGACGATCTCGGTGTGGGCAATGTAGCCGACCTCGTCGACCTTGAGGCGGTGGGCGAGCCCGTCGCGCGGATACGCGCCGTGGTACGGGGCCTTGCCGAGCGGCGCGTCGTCGAGGAAGAGGTCGGCCCCGGGCGTCGCCTTGACGTCGAGGGTGATGGCGTTCGGCGCGTCCGCCGTCGTCGTGGCGAGCGGCTGCGGGCCGGAGGTCGCCGGCTTCTTGAGCACCACCATCACCACGATGCCGAGGATCCCGAGGGCGGCCGCGATCATCCCGCCGGCGACGAGCAGCGGCGTCTTGCGCGACGAGGGCTGCGTCGTCGAGGAGGCGGTCCCGCCCGCGGTGAACGAAGGGGCGGCGCCGGCGTCGAGCTGGGCGGCGGAGGGGCGCGCGAGCGACACCGACGGCGTCACGCCGCCGCTCGGCGCGCCGAGCTTGGGCATGGGCGCCACCTGGTTCGGCTCGCTGCTGCGGAGCGAGCGCAGCTGCGCGTCGATGATCTCGCGCATCTCGCGGCGGTCCGCCTCGAACGCCTCGCTCACGAGCCGCGCCACGTCGCGCGTCGTCGTGCGATCACCGATCGTGACGAGGAACCGCTCGAGCTCCGCCGCGAAGTCCGCCGCGGTCGCGTAGCGATCCTCGGCCCGCGGGGCGAGCGCGCGCCGGCAGATGGCGTCGAGCTCCGGCGGCACGCGCGGGTCGACGCTGCGCGGCGACGGGATGTTGCCCATCAACAGCTCGTGCATGATGGCGACCTCGTTCAGGCCCTTCCACATGCGCCGGCCCACCGCCGCCTCCCAGACCATCACGCCCGCGGCGAAGACGTCCGCGCGCCGGTCCACGCGCTGCGCGCTCGCTTGCTCCGGCGGCATGTAGGCCACCTTGCCCTTGAGCTCGCCCGTGCGCGTCTCGAGCGAAGAGTCCATCGCCTTCGCGATGCCGAAGTCGACGACCTTCACCTGGCCGTCGTACGTCACGAAGATGTTGTGAGGCGTCGCGTCGCGATGGACGATGCCGAGCGCCTGGCCGTCGATGTCGACGAGCTCGTGTGCGTAGTGCAGGCCGTTGAGCGTCTCGACGAGGATGCGCAGGTGAGGCCCGAGCGGGAACGCGAGCTCCTTCGCGACGCGTTGCCGGAGCCGCTGCAGCGACTGGCCCTCGAGGTACTCCATCGCCAGGAAGTGGCGCCGCCCTTCGTTGCCCACCTCCGTGGTCTGCACCACGTTCGGGTGGTTGAGCCGGGCGGCGAGGCGCGCCTCCTCGAGGAACATGGCCAAGAACTGCTCGTCCTCGGCCAGCGCCGGGCGGAGCATCTTGATGACCATCAACTTGCTGAACCCCGCCGGCCCCTGCGCCACGCCGAGGTAGACGTCGCCCATGCCGCCATGCGCCAGCTCGGCGACGAGCCTGTAACGGCCTACCTGAATGATGCCTTGTTCCACCGGCCTTCGAGCATAGCCCATTTCCGGCGCGAAGCGCCCGCGCCGCCCTGCGAGTACCGCGGAGGCCCTCGAATCAGGCGGGGCGACCATGTTGCCTTCGCGCGCGGCGCGCAGGATATTGAAGGAGATGGGTATGCACTGGACCCGCAGCCTTGCCCTCGGCGCGACCGCGGCCGTGGCGCTCGTGCGATGCGGGATCGACAGCTCGCTCATCTGCGGCGACGCGTGCGGCGACGCCAGCATCGACGTCACCGTGCCGTCCGACGCGCGCGCCGACACCAACCCGAGCGACTCCGGCTCGCCCGAGTCGAGCACGCCGGAGGCTGGCGGGAACGACGGCGAGGCGGGCTGCCCGGTCTGCACCAACGGCAGCCAGGCGTGCTGCGCTCCGGCCTACTGCTCTCAAGGCTACTGCTGTCACCTCAGCGGCGACTCCTGCGGCCAGGGGAGCTGCTGCTCCGGCCTCGTGTGCACCGCCGCAAACCAGTGCGCCTCGTCGTGCCACGACGCCGGCGGCTCCTGCTCCACGAACAACGACTGCTGCCGTCACGAGCGCTGCGAGGCGGGCACCTGCGTCTGCAACGCCAACGGCACGGCGTGCACCCAGGACCAGGACTGCTGCAGCAACAACTGCAACTTCGTCGATGGCGGATCGGTGTGCGGCCCGTGAGCGCGCGCGGCGCCCGCCGGCGCCTCGGCGATCACTGACAGCAGATCGTCTTGACGCCGGTGAGGCTCGCGTCGCCGGCCGGAGGCGCCGAGCCGACGGGATAGCAGGACGCGTCCGGCGCCGTCAGCGTCACGAGCACGCTGCCGTAGTTCGTCTGGTTGTCGAAGACGTTGCACGTGCCGACGGCGTAGGTGTGCACGAGGCCGCTGTCGGCGCACGACGAGCTCTCGAAGCCCGTGACCGTCCCGCTGCAGGCGGCGGGCGCGCCGGCCTCGCACGCGCAAGGCCCGCACCCCGGATCGGCGCCCGTGCCGGCCTTCGTCAGCAGCGAGAACCCGGACGGGCAGGGGACGTCGCCCTCGGAGAGAATGCACCGCGAAGAGCCGCCGCAGAAATCCGCCGCACATCCCGGCACGCACACCGTCAGCGTGTCGGTCGTCGCGCCGGTGCCGGCGTCGTTGGAGGCGACGCACGTCACGCTCCCCGTGGGCTGGACCACGTGCGCCTCGAGGTGCTGGGCGTTCGCCTGCGTGCAGCTCCCCGGCGTGGCCGTCGCGATCGGCGAGTCGTTGCAGTTGTTGCCGCCCGAGATCGGGACGCCCGTCGTGCAAGCGTACGAGCCGACGGGCTGGCAAGCGCCGCACGCGCAGCTTCCGGCCTGCACGCTCGGGTTCGTCAAGAGCGTCCCCGCCTCGAAGTCGGCCCCGCACGCGCCCGCGTCGTTCACGCTCACCGGCTGCCAGCCCGCCGGAATCGCGCCGAGGCACGCCGCGTCCAGCGTCGTGCACCCTGGCGGCAGCTGCAGCACGTCGGCGCCGGCGCTGCCGTCGAAGCCGTCGACCAACCCCTCATTCGGGAAGCCACACGCCGCCCACACTCCGAGCGGGACGAGCAGCGCTGCCGCGAGAAGCGACTTGGAGCGGGCCGAACGCACTCCGCAGAGCATAGCGCAGCTTTGGGGTAGGCTGTGACGCAGGTCACCCACGTGGATCTCTCCGAGCTCGATCTCAATCGCGTCCCCGAGGACGTGCGCGCCATCTGCCAGCGCCTCAAGGAGCGCGGCCACAAGGCCTACATCGTCGGTGGCTGCGTGCGCGATCTGCTGCTCGGCAAGGAGGCCGCGGACTGGGACGTCACCACCGACGCCAAGCCCGAACAGGTCGCCAAGCTCTTCCCCCGCGTCATCCCCACCGGCATGCAGCACGGGACCGTCACCGTGCTCATGCACGGCAAGCACTACGAGGTCACGACGTTCCGGGGCGAGGGCGCCTACTCCGACGGCCGCCGCCCCGACAAGGTCGAGTTCGTGAGCGACATCGTCGCCGACCTCGCGCGCCGCGACTTCACCGTCAACGCCATCGCCCTCGATCCCAACGACGGCCACGTCATCGATCCCTACGAAGGCCGCAAGGACCTCGAGCGCGGGGTCATCCGCGCCGTCGGCGTGCCGCTCGAGCGCTTCCGCGAGGACGGCCTGCGCGTGCTCCGCGCCGCGCGCTTCTCGGCGACGCTCGAGTTCGACCTCGACCCCGAGACCGAGAAGGCCATCGAGCCGAGCCTCGACGTCTACAAGAAGGTCTCGCAGGAGCGCGTCCGCGACGAGTGGGTCAAGGCCATGAAGGCCAGGCGCCCGTCGCGCGCCTTCGATCTGATGCGCACGAGCGGCATCCTCGCCATCACGTGCCCCGAGCTGCTCGAGGGCGTCGGCATGGAGCAGAACAAGTGGCACGGCTACGACGTCTGGCGTCACGGCATGGAGTGCATGGACGGGTGCGCCGGCGATCCCGTCCTGCGCATCGCCGCGCTGCTTCACGACGTCGGCAAGCCGCGCACGCGCGCCTTCAGCGACAAGACCCAGGACTGGACCTTCTACGAGCACGAGCGCATCGGCGCCGAGATCGCGGACCCGATCTGCCAGCGGCTGCGCTTCTCCAACGACGAGCGCGAGCGCATCGTGCACCTCGTTCGCAACCACCTGTTCCACTACACGAGCGAGTGGAGCGACGCTTCGGTGCGTCGCTTCATCAAGCGCGTCGGTATGGAGCGCCTCGAGGATCTGTTCGCGCTCAACGAGGCCGACGTGCGCGCCAAGGGCACGGACGCGACGCCGGACCTCGGCGCCCTCGAAGGGCTCAAGGCCCACATCGCGCGCGTCATCGCGCAGGGCGCCGCCCTGTCCACGCGCGACCTCGCGATCAGCGGCCGCGACTTGATGAGCGAGCTGGGCCTCGTGCCGGGCCCGATCATCGGCCGCACCCTCGCCGCGCTGCTCGAGGAGGTCCTCGTCGATCCGGCCAAAAACGAGCGCGACACGCTGCTCGCGATGGCCAAAAAGCTCGTGGAAAACGAACGTGGAGAGGCTGGCGGGGTGTGATAGCGTTCGGCCCGTGCGCGCTTCCGCCAGGGCTTCGATGCGCCGTCCTCTCGCGACGATCACTGCGCTAGTCGCCTCCTGCCTCGCCGCTCGCGAAGCCGCCGCGCAGACGCCTCCCGCCGCCAAGCCGACCGTCACCGTCGGCGACTTCGAGCTCGCCCCGGAGATGGAGGTCCGCACGCGCGGCGAATACCGGCGCAATCCGGTCGACATGGGCGGCGCCGGCACCGGCTTCTACGCCGAGGACTCGTGGGCGGTCATGGAGCGTGCGCGCGTGGGCCTCGCCGCCGACCGCGGCCCGCTCCGCGCGAAGATCACCTTCCAGGACGCGCGCGTCTGGGGCTCGACGCCGCCGACCGCGATCCTCGGGAGCGACTCGTTTGCCTCGACCGGCCTGTACGAGGCCTTCGCCGAGGTCCACACCACCAACCCCGCCCCCAACCCGACGTACCTGCGCGTCGGCCGGCAGGCCGTGGTGTGGGACGGCGGCCGCCTGCTCGGCAACGCCGACTTCTCGCCCGTCGCGCGCACGCTCGACGCCGTGCGCGGCCACATCGGCCACAAGGCGCTCGACCTGGAAGCCTTCGCCGCCATCGTCGACACCCCGCGCCCCATCGGCATCGGCTTCGCCGACACGACCGGGCCCTACCGCGGCGGCGGGCAGGTCTACGGCGCCCTCGCGTCCTACACCTTCGACCCGCTCCTCAAGCTCCAGGCCTACGGCCTGTTCCGGCCCGCGCCCGGCGTGACGGGCAGCACGTTCATCACCGACGAGTTCCAGCTCGCGCGCGTCCTCGGCGACACGTGGACCGCTGCGCTCGCCGTCTCCGGCGACGCGAAGGGCTGGAAGTACGGCGTCACCGGGGCGCTGCAGCTCGGCACCGTCCCGCTCACGATCCCGCTCGACCGGCTCGCCTACGCGGTGGCCGGCGACGTCTCCCGCAACTTCGACGGCATCGTGCTCTCGCCGACGGTGAAGCTCGGCGCCGCCTACGCGAGCGGCCACCAGGACGCCTCGCACTACGGGCAATTCGATCCGCTCTACCCCGACGTGCAGGTCTACCAAGGCCTTCTCGGCGCCTTCGCGTGGTCGAACATCATCGACGCTCACGGGGCCGTCAGCGTCGTGCCGACGACCGACATGAACATCACCGCCGAGTACCGCTACGCGCGCATGGCGTCCGCGGCCGGCGAGTGGCTCGACACCTACCTCGTCAGCGCGGGGCACGGCTCCACCAAAGGGGAGGAGCTCGGCCACGAGATCGATCTGCTCGTCTCGTACCGCCCGTGGCCCGCGCTCACGCTGGCGGCCGGCTACTCGATGCTCATCCTCGGCGACGCGGCCAAGTCGATGATGGCCTCGCCCACAGAGCAGCGAGGGTCGGTGAATTCGTCCGGCACCCTCGTCCCGCCGGACCTGTCGCACTACGCGTTCTTGCAGCTCACGCTGAACGTCCCCGCGAAGCCCTAGGCTAGGGCCGCCCCGGGCTAAAGCCCGGGGCAGGCAAAAGAGCCGTGGTGGAATCACCATCAAAGCCCGCCGTTGGCGGGCTACCGACTCCGCGGCGCGCATCTTCAGTAGCGAGTCGGCCGAAGGCCGACTTGAGTAGGGGATCCCGAATGGAGGTCTTCGCCTGCCCCGGGCTTCAGCCCGGGGCGGCCCAACTACTGTCCGGGAAGAGACTATCGAACGCGCAGCTCCGCGGCCTCGCCGCCCAGCTTCGAGCCGCGGTCGACGACGAGCAGCCGCACGCGCCCCGTGGCCACCGTGCGGCCCGCGCCGTCCACCACGTTCGCGTCCCAGAGGTGCGTGCGGCCGCCGCGCGTCACCGGGCGCGCCGTGACGCGGAGCTTGCCCTCGCGCACCGCGTGGAGGAACGACGTGTGGTTGTCGAGCCCGACGGCGTACTTGCCCGCATCCATCGTGTTCAGGGCCGCGCCCACCGACGCCGTCGCCTCGATCATCCCGGCGTAGACCCCGCCGTGCACGATGCCGAGCGGCTGGCGGTGCACGTCGCTCACCTCGAGCTCGGCCACGACCTCGTCGACCGTCGCGCTGACGAAGCGCAGCCCCATCGCCGTCTTCCACCCGTCGGTGACGGTCTCGATCATCTCCGCAAAATCCTGGCCACTCATCCCTCGCCGCCTTCCATTCAAATCCGAATTCGAACTCCAACTCCCCGCTCGTCTCTTTCTCCTAGTACCCGTTCCACCGCCGGTTCGGCCCCACGTCCGCGTGCACGAACCAGTCGCTCTCGAGCGTGTAGACCCCCACGCCCCCGTCCCAGCCCATCCCGCGCAGCTCCTGCTCCATCACCCGCGGGTCGACGGCCTTCTCCTTCCCCGGCTCCACGATCCGAAAATCCACAGCGTGCCCGAGCGAGTGCTGCGAGTGCGACGCCACGTGGTGGCCCTTCTTGCGCAGCGTCTCGTTGAGCTTCTCGCTCCGGTAGCCGCTCACGATCTCGACGCGCGCGTTCGGGTGCTTCAGCGCGACGCGGTGGAGGAGGTCGAGCAGGCGCGGGTCGATCGCGTGGACGGCCCCCGTCACGCGATCGGCCAGGAGCTCGTCGAAGCGCGCCTGCGACGGAGTCCGCTCGTCGAAGACGAGGCGCTCGCCGGTGTGGATCTGGAAGAGCGTGCCGAGCAGCGGCGGCGGATCTTCGGCGTCGCTCGCGGCGGCCGCCTTCTTCGAGTCGAGGAGCGAGGAGCGCGGCGGGACCGGGTCGACGGCGGCGCGGGTGGCGACGGACGTGCTCGCCAGGAGGGCGCATGCCGTGCAGATGATTAACTTAGCCAGCACGGTCGTAGTCTAGAGCTTGACGTAGAGTCCTGCACGATGGAGCCTCCTGCCGATGACCCACATGGAACGAGGCAGCCTGGCGCGCGCGCGCACGCCTGGGCCGACGCTGTACTTCTCCAGCGCGCGACCGCAGAAGCCCGTCGCGATGGTGGCCATCGTCCACGGCTACGCGGAGCACAGCGGCCGCTACGAGCACGTTCAGCGGGCGTGGGCCGACCGAGGCCTCGCGTCGGTCGCCATCGACCTGCGCGGCCACGGCCGCGCCGAGGGCGCGCGCGGCGCCTGCCGCCGCTTCTCCGAGTACCACGACGACATGGATGAGCTCTTCGCGCTCGCCACCCAGCGCGCCGAGGGCCTGCCCGTTTTCCTGTTCGGCCACAGCTTCGGCGGCCTGGTCGCGACCTCGTACAGCCTGAGCAAGCCGCGGCCGCACAAGGCCCTGCTGCTGAGCGATCCGTACTTCCGCCTGCAGGTGAAGGTTCCCCCGGCCAAGCTCGTCGCCGCGAAAATCGCCTCCGCCGTGGTGCCGTTCTTGTCGCTCGCGTCGGGCCTCTCAGGCAAGGACGTGACGCACGACCCCGAGCGCGCCAAGGCCTACGACGAGGACCCGCTCGTCTTCCCGACGGCGAACTCGCGCTGGTTCATGGAGACGCAGGGCGCGCAGGCGCACATCTTCGCCGAGGCGCGCAGGCTCGAGATGCCGCTCTACACCGTGCTCGGCCTCGCCGATCCGATCGTCTCGCCCTCGGGCGGGCGCGACTTCTTCGAGACCGCGTCGAGCAAGGACAAGACGCTCGACGAGCGCCCCGGGCTGTTCCACGAGGTGCTCAACGAGCCCGAGTGGGAGAGCATCGCCGGCGCGATGGCGGACTGGATGCTCGCCCGGAAGTAGGCGCACAAAAAACGAAGAGGCGCGGCCCGAAGGCCACGCCTCTCCACCTCCCCCACGTCTTTGCCGCCTACTGGCAGGCGCCGATCCAGATGCCCTTGGTGTTGACGGGCTGGCAGGTCTTGCCTTGCGGGCAGTCGCTGTTTGCGCCGCAGATTTGCGGCTGGGTCCCGCAGTTTGCCATGCACGACGTGCCCTTCATGCTCTTGACGAACTGGTAGGCGGTGCAGCCTGGATCCTGCGCGAGGTAGGCTGGCGCGTTGAGGCAACACACCTGGTTGGTGCCCGTGCAGTCGTTCGTCTCCTCGCATTGGAAGTCGGTCGTCCCGGCGTCGCTGCCTGGCGTGCACGCGGTGTTCGCTGCGTTGCACGTCGACGGCAAGGCGCTGGCCTGCGAGTAGATGCAGCAGTGGTCGCCGAGGACGCAGTCCGGGGCGGCGCCGTCGGCCTGGTACGGGCAGTAGGGTCCCGCCTCGGTCGAGAAGGGGAAGCTGCCGGGGACGTTCTTGCAGTCCGCGCCGGCGTCCTGGATGCCCGTGTCCGGGGTGGTGCCGGTGTCGGACGTGCCGGTGTCCTGCTTGCCGGTGTCGGCGGTCGTGACGTCCTTGCCCGCGTCGGTCGTGGTGACCGGGCCGCTGCTGCAGGCGCCCAAGCTCGCGGCGATCATCGCCATCCCCACCGCGGCGCCGCCGCCAAGAACCCAAGCCATTCTATTCTTCATGATTGCTGCCTCGCCTTTTGAGTGCTTTCGGTCGCGGCCGAGCCTAGGCGGACCGAGGCGCTCCTTATGGCCGAAGGGTGGGCGCCCGTCAACTCGATTCCGGCAGAAAATGCCTGCGATCCGTGGGGCGGCGCGCCCACTGGCGAGGCCACGTCGGGGCCGGTCGCGACGCTCGCGCACCCCCCGGAGCCTACCGGCGGCGCAACCTCGCGATGAGCCAGGGCAAAGGGGCGGACCCGAAGACGGAGGTCAGCCCGAGGCGCTCGCGGCGCGCGGCTTCCCAGACCTCGATCTTCGCGAAAAAGAGCACGTTGAACGCAGCGAGCGAGAGGCCCGCGACGATGTCGACGAGGTAGTGCCAGCGCAGGAACATCGTGGCGATGATGATCTGCGAGGCGCAGAACGCGAGGACCGGCCAGACATACTTGAACGGCGCCTTGTCGCGGTGGACGAACGCGAAGATGGCGATATACGTCGGCGCGCCGGTGTGCAGGCTCGGGAAGATGTCCTTCAGCGCGCCGGCCGAGTGCACCGAGTGCAGCACGAGCGACCAGAAGACACCGCCCGTCAGCGGGTGAGCGTACTGCAGCTCGTGGTACGGCCCGAAGCCGGGCACGAGCGCGTAGGTGAGGTGCGTGATGCAGAACTGCGCCGTGAGCCCCGTGATGAAGTGGCGGAGCAGCTTGCCGTCCTTCGCCATG
>DATIQP010000222.1:0-8420 GCA_035470765.1 Polyangiaceae bacterium
CCCGACGCGCGCATCATCTACGTCTCGGCGGAGAAGTTCATCAACGAGTTCGTCCAGGCTTTGCAGGACAACAAGATGAACGAGTTCCGCGCGCGCTACCGCGACAGGTGCGACCTGCTCTGCGTGGACGACATCCAGTTCTTGGCGAGCAAGACGCAGACGCAGGAGGAGTTCTTCCACTGCTTCAACGCGCTCCACCAGTCGGACCGCCAGATCATCCTCACGAGCGACAAATACCCGCAGCAGCTCGAGCGGATGGAGGAGCGCCTCGTGTCACGCTTCTCGTCGGGCCTCGTGGCGGACATCCAGCCGCCGGAGCTCGAGACGCGCGTCGCGATCGTGCGCAAGAAGGCTCAGATCGAGCACCTCGACATCCACCCCGACGTGGTCCTGACGATCGCGCAGTCGGTGCGGAGCAACGTGCGCGAGCTCGAGGGCACGCTGATCCGCATCGCCGCCAAGGCGTCGCTGCTCGGCAAGCCGCTCACGGTGGACTTCGCCAAGCAGGAGATCCTCGCCGCGTCGAGCGTCCGGCCGACGGAGCAGAGCGTGGAGGACATCCAGCGCATCGTCTGCCACCACTTCAAGCTCCGCTCGGCGGACCTGCTCAGCAAGGACCGCCACAAGAGCGTCGCGTTCGCGCGGCACGTGGCGATGTACCTGTGCAAGCAGCGCCTCAAGTGCAGCTTCCCCGAGCTCGGGCGCGCCTTCGGCAACCGCGATCACACCACGGTGATGAGCGCGGTGCGCAAGGTGGAGTCGCTCCGCACGAACGACCCCGAGGTGCGCGCGCACCTCGAGGCGATCGAGCGCAAGCTCGGCGCCGCCGACTGAGTTGGCCTGCCCGGGGCCCTAGCCCGGGGTGGCCCCACGGCTCACTGAGCGACTCGCCAGCTCGTCCCGGTCTCGCCATCGAGCAGCTCGACGCCGAGCGCGGCGAGCTCGGCGCGGATCGCGTCGCCCTGCTTGAAGTCCTTGGCCGCCCGGGCCTCGTCGCGGGCCTTGACCTTGGCGTCGATCGCCGCGGGGTCGAGCTTGCGGATCGCGAGCCGGCGCGTGCGCGTGCGCGCGAAGAACTCTTCCGGTGGCGCCTGCAACAGGCCCAGCGGTCCGCACGCGGAGAGGAGCACCTCGGCCGCCTTGGCCGCGAGCCCGCGGGCCTCGGCGTCCTTCTTCTTGGTCGCGTAGGCGGCGATCTCGTTCCCGGCTTTGGCGAGGTCGGCCAGGACGGCGAGCGCCTGCGGGGTGTTGAGGTCCTTGTCGAGGGCGACGAGAACCGCCTCGCGGGCGCCGGCGACGACCTTCGCTTGCGCCTTGAGCGTCGGCGGGCCGTCACCCGGCGCGGCATCCTGCTTCGCGTGGCGCAGCGAATCGAGTGTAGTGTACAGGTAATCCACGCGGCGCTCGGCCTCGTCGACGCCGGGGAACGAGACGCGCTCTTCGACTTTCTGCACGTCGAACGCGAGCGGACCGCGGAAGTGCGTGCCCAGTAGGAAGTAGCGCAGCGCCTCCGGATCGTTCCGGACGAGGATGTCGCGGACGGTGACGAAGTTGCCGAGCGACTTGGCCATCTTCTCTTTGTCGATGGTCACGAAGCCGTTGTGCAGCCAGTACTTCGAGAAGTCCGGTCCCCACACGCTCTCGCTCTGGGCGACCTCGTTCTCGTGGTGCGGGAAAATGAGGTCCATGCCGCCGCAGTGAATGTCGAAGTGCTTCCCCAGGTACTTGGCGCTCATCGCGGAGCACTCGATGTGCCAGCCCGGGCAGCCTCGGCCCCACGGGCTGTCCCACCCGAACTCGCCCTGGGCGCTGGCCTTCCACAAGGCGAAGTCGAGCGGGTCCTTCTTCACCTCGCCGACTTCGACGCGCGCGCCCGCGAGCAGGTCGTTGATGTTCCGGTGGGAGAGCTTGCCGTACGGCGGGAACTTGCGGACCTCGAAGTAGACGTCCTTGCCCTTGGGCGTGTCGACGACGTACGCGTGGCCGGACGCGACGATCTCCTCGACGAGCGCGATGATCTCCGGGATGTGCGTCGAGACGCGCGGCTCGTGGCTCGGCTTGTCGCAGCCGAGGGCCAAGAGCTCGTGCTCGGCAAAGGTCCACATGCGGGCGGCGAACGCGACCGGGTCCTCGTTGACGCTCTTCGCGCGCTTGAGGATGTTGTCGTTGTAGTCGGTGATGTTGCGCGTGTAGTTGACTTCGAAGCCGCGCGCTCGCAGGTGCCGGACGAGCACGTCGAAGGCGACGTACACGCGCGCGTGGCCCGCGTGAGCGCCGGGCTCGTACGGCGTGATGCCGCAGACGTAGATCCCCACGCGCCCAGGCTCGCGCGGCTCGAACGGCTCTAGTTTCTGGGTGAGCGTGTTGTATAGGCGCAGAGCCATCGCGATTTGTCCCACATTAGTCCGACGGGCGGGCCCGGTAAACCCGACAGCCGAGGCTCGCGGAGCCCCCGACCGAGGTCTTCGTGCTATCAAAGGGCCGTGCCGCCGATCTCCGCGCGCCGAGCCAGCATCGCCGCCGTCGCGTTCGCCGCCGCGCTGAACGGCTGCGCCGGGGCCCCCACGAAGTTCGACGGCGGAGTCTACCGCGACGGCAAAGTGGCGTTCCGCGTGGGCGACGTCCCCGGCGAGTGGCACCGCGTCGAGGTCAACGACGCGGCGCTGGCCTACCGCGACGACCGCGGCTCGTCCGTCCTCGTCAACGGGCAGTGCGGCCTGCGCGCCGAGGACGTGCCGCTCGCCGCGCTGACCAACCAGCTCATCATGGGCACGACCGAGCGCGAGTACGTCAAGGAGGAGGTCCTCCAGTTCGACCGCCGTGAGGCGCGGCACACCATCCTGAAGGCGAAGCTCGACGGTGTCCCGCTGGTCTGGGACATCTACGTCATGAAGAAGGACGGCTGCGTCTACGACCTCGTCTTCGTCGCGCCGGGCGAGCGGTTCGAGCAGGGGCGCGAGGGCTTCGAGCGCTTCGCCGCCGGCTTCCGGACGCTGGCGGAGGGGTCGTGACGACGCAGGCGGATCGGCCCTCGAGGACGCCGTCGGTGCCGCCCGGCCGCACGTCGCTCCCCGCCCCCCTCCCGCGTCCGGTCGAGCCGCTCTTCTCCCGGACGCTCGCGCTCGTCGATCACCTCGGCGAGGTCGCCCTGCTGACGGGCCGCACCATCCGCCAGCTGACCAAGCGTCCGTTCGAGACGCAGGCGCTCTTGCACCAGATGGAGTCGCTCGGCGTGCAGTCGACCGGCATCGTCGCGACGACGAGCATCTTCATCGGGATGGTCATGACCATCCAGTTCGCCTTCGGCCTGCAGCGGTTCGGCGGCATCGAGTACATCCCGCGCGTCATCGTGCTCTCGTTCTTGCGCGAGCTCGGGCCGACGCTCACCGCCGTCATCGTCGGCGGGCGCATCGGCAGCGGCATGGCCGCCGAGGTCGGCTCGATGAACGTCACCGAGCAGGTCGACGCGGTGCGCGCGCTCGGCGCCGACCCGCACAAGAAGCTCGTCTTGCCGCGCGTCGTGGCGGCCATCATCGTGATGCCGATCCTGAGCCTGTTCTCGCTCTTCCTCGGGATCCTCGGGGCGATGGTCGTCTGCGCGCTGCAGTACAACATCCCGACGCAGTTCTTCCTGCGCTCGTCGCTGTCGGTCGTGAACATGTCCGACCTGTTCAGCGGCCTCGGCAAGACGCCGGTCTTCGGCTTCATCATCGCCATCGTGGGCTGCCACTTCGGCCTCAAGACGACCGGCGGGACCGAGGGCGTCGGCCGCAGCACGACCCACACGGTGGTCGTGGTGTCGATCGCCATCCTCATCGCCGACTTCTTCCTGACCAAGATCTTCGTCGCGATACTGCCCTCATGACGCGAACCGCGACGCGCGCTGCCCTCGTCCTTCTCGCGCTGCCGGCGGTCATCGGCGTCCTCGCCGTCGACGCCCACGCGAGGCGCGCGCGCCGCGACGCGCAGGGGCCCGCGATCGGCGCCGTGGCGCCGCGCCTGCCGGCCGGCGACCTCGCGCTCTCCGGCGGAGCGCGCTGGCTGCGCTTCCCGTCGATGGAGGAGCCCGGCGCGGCGTTCGCGGACGGCATCGCGGTCCCCGACCCGGATCCGGCGGGTGGCGCCATGGCGCCGCCGATCGAAGCGTGGACCACGGCCGCAGCGCGGGAGCGGCCGCGATGACGCCGGGCGGCCCGATTCCATCGCTGCTCGGCTTCGCCGCGGGGTCGCTCTGGCGCCGCAAGGGCCGCGCGATCGCGCTCGGCATCGGCCTCGGGCTCACTGTGATGCTCGTCGCCGCGGTGCTCTTCCTCACCGAGTCGCTCCGCGCCGAGGCGGCGCGCGCGCAGACCGGCCTGCCCGACGTCGTGGTGCAGCGCCTCGTCGCGGGGCGGCCCACGGTGCTCTCCGAGGACGACGCCAAGACGCTCGCGGGTATCGACTCGGTCGCCGCCGTCCGCCCCCGCGTGTGGGGCTACGTGTTCTTGCCCGCGCTCCAGGGCAACGTCACGGTCGTCGGCGTCCGGGACGGCGCGCCCTCGCTCGATGGCATCTCTGGCGCGCTGGAGGACGGGCGCGACATGCGCCACGGCGCGCACGAGATGATCGCCGGGTCGGCTCTCGCCCGCTACATGGGCCTCGCGATCGGCGACACGCTCGGCATGCCTTCGGCCCGGCCGTCGCCGCAGCTTCGCCTCGTGGGCACGTTCGGCAGCGCAGTCGATCTGTACACCGCCGACGTCGTCCTGTGCGACGACGCGGACGCTCGCGCGATCCTGGGCCTCGCCCCGGGGCAGGCGACCGACCTCGCCATCGACCTCAAGAACCCCGAAGAGGCGCGCGTCGTCGCGGGGACCGTGATCGACCGCATGCCGGAAGCGCGCGTGGTCGACAAGAGCACGCTCGCGCGGATCTACACGCTCGCGTACGGGCGGCGCGCGGGGCTGATCTTCGCCGCGTGCATCCCCGCGCTCATCGCGCTCATCGTCCTGGCGCTCGATCGCTCGAGCGGCTTGTCGCCCGACGAGCGGCGCGAGATCGCCATCCTCAAGGCCGTCGGCTTTTCCATCCGCGACGTGCTGCTGGCGAGGATGCTCGAGGCGCTGCTCGTCGCGTGCGCGGCGACGGCGGCCGGCCTGCTCCTGGCGTACGCGTGGATCTTCTGGCTCGGCGCGCCCGGTTTGCGCGGCGCCCTCGTGGGATGGAGCGTGCTCTACCCGCAGACCAAGCTCACGCCCGCCGTCGACCTCGCGCAGCTGCTCGGCATCGCCGCCGCGACCGTGGGCCCCTTCGTCGGCCTGTCGATCGTGCCGGCCTATCGCGCGGCGATCGTGGAGCCGATGGAAGCGATGCGCGGCTGATCGCTACCGCACCGGGGCTCGAGTTGTGCAACAATCTCCGGATGCAGCCTGGTCCCTACTTGTCGCTCGAGGCGGTGAACGCCCTCGTCCCCGAGCTGAGCCGGGTCGTGGGCGAGCAGCTCGAGCTGCGCCGCCGGATCGAGGCGATGCTGGATGATCTCGCCGAGAAATGCGGTCGGCCACGCGGCGACGTGACGCCACGTGCGTCGGATACCGAGCCGGTGCGCCTGGCGAAGGGCGCGGTGCTCGCCGAGGTCGAGCGCTACCAGGCGGGCTGGGGCCGCGTCGAGAGCCTCGGCGGCGTCCTCAAGGACCCGCGCGCCGGGCTGGTGGACTTCTACGGCCACGTCGACGGGCGGGCCGTGTGGCTTTGCTGGAAGTACGGCGAGCCAGTGGTCGACCACTATCACCTCTTGGACGAGGGTTTCGCCGGCCGGAAGAGGATCGACGACGCGCGCCGCCGAAGCCTGCTCAACTGACATGGACCGACCCGCCGCAGCACGCGCCATCGACGCGTTCCTCGCCGCCATTGGCCGGGATCCGACCCTCGAGCCCGAGCTCCGCGGGACGGGCGAGCGCGTGGCCGCCGCCTTCATCGACGAGCTTTGCAGCGGCTACGCCGTGGACGTCGGCGCACTCGTCACCGAGAACCTCCTTCGCTCGGACGGAAAGGGCGGCGTCGTGATGCTTCGGGACATCCCCGTCGCCACGACGTGCCCCCACCACCTGATGAGCGCCATCGGCGTCGCGACCGTGGCGTTCGCGCCGCGCGACGCGATCCTCGGCGTCGGAACGATCGCGCGCGTCGTCGACGCGTTTTCGCGGAGGCTTTCGCTGCAGGAAGAGATCGGCGAGCACGTCGTCTCCGAGCTCGAGAAGCACCTCGGGCCGCGATGGGTGGGCTGCCGGCTCGAGATGACGCACACGTGCATGGTCGCGCGCGGCGAGAGGCCGCACGGCGCCATGCTCGTCACGCTGGCCGTTCGCGCGCCGGAAGGCGAGGACCGCGCCGAGGCGTTGCGCGTGCTGGAAGGCAGCGAGAGAGCGTGAGCACGCGCCCGGACGTCGCGGTGATCACCGGCGCGGGGCGCGGCATTGGCAAGGCCATCGCGCTCGAGCTCGCGCGCCGCGGCCTCGACACGGTGCTCCTCGCGCGCACGGTCGAGCAGATCGAGTCCACGGCGGCGGCCGTCGTCGCCCTGGGGCGCCGGGCGCTGGCGCTCCGTTGCGACGTGTCGCAGCCGCACGAGGTCGCCCGCGCCGCGGAACGCGCCCTCGGCGAGATGGGGCCGCCGCGCGTGCTGGTCGCGAACGCCGGCGTGGTGCGTCGCGCGCTCGTGCACGAGACGGACGACGTCGCCTGGGACGAGGTCGTCGGGACCAACCTCAAGGGCGTCTTCCTCGTCACGCGTGCGTTTCTTCCCGCCATGCTCGCAGCCAAGCGCGGGCGCGTGATCGCCATCGGCAGCATCTCGTCGACGATCGGCACGGCGAAGCAGAGCGCCTACTGCGCCGCGAAGTGGGGCACGGTCGGCTTCGTGAAGTCCCTCGCCGAAGAGCTGCGCGGCAGCGGCCTCCAGGCGATGACCGTCCTGCCCGGCAGCGTCGACACGACGATGCTCGCGGACAGCGGCTTCGAAGCGCGCATGTCGCCCGAGCACGTCGCCGGCGTCGTCGCCTACGCCGCGCTCGAGGCGCCGGACGCCATGAACGGCAGCAGCGTCGAAGTGTTCGGCCCATGACCGCGCCGAAGTACGACCTGTCGCGCGCCCTCGGCGAGTTGCCGCTCTTCCCGCTCCCCCGGATGGTCCTTTTCCCCGGCACGGAGCTCCCGCTCCACGTCTTCGAGCCGCGCTACCGCAGGATGCTCGCTGACTGCCTCGAGACCCACGGCGCGATGGCCGTCGTCCGGCTGCTCGAGCCGGAGCGCAACGACGGGCGCGGCCAGTCGCGCATCTGCAGCGTGGCCGGGGCCGGCATCGTCACGCACCACGAGAAGATGGCGGACGGCCGCTCGAACCTGATCCTCGCCGCGAGCGCGCGGGTGCACCTCGAGGAGCTGCCGTTCATCCCACCCTACCGGCGCGCGCGTGCGCGCGTGCTGCGGACGAGCGGCGGCCCCGTCCGCGAGCCGGACGCGGCAGCGCTCGTCGGCGCCGCGACGGCGTTCGCCCTCGAGGTGCGACGGCACGATCCGGAGTTCAGCTTCCACGTCCCCGACTCCCTCTCGCCGGGCGCGATCGCCGATGTCTGCGCCGCGCACCTCATCGTCGACGCCGACGTGCGGCAGCTCCTGCTCGAGGAGCTCGACGACGCCAAGCGCGTGCAGATCGTCATCGAGGAGCTCGCGTCGCAGAGGCTCCGCATCGGCAACAAGTCGCGGGTCTTGCACTGATGGCGCACAAGCTCGTGGGCCGCGTGAAGCTGGCCGACATCGCGGCCGGAGAGCTCGTGAAGCTGCCGTATCCGCCCTTCGACGTGCTGGTCACCAGCGTCGACGGGGTGGCGTACGCCATCGAAGACTCGTGCAACCACGCGGGCGCGATGCTCACCGAGGGGGTGCGCTCGGTGGCGCGCCCGCACTGCGTGGTGTGTCCGATGCACGGGTACGTGTTCGACCTGCGGACGGGCGAGCTCGTGGCGCCGCGGGGGCTGTGCGCGGATCAGCGGCGGTTCGTGACGACGATCGAGGGGGACGAGGTGGTGGTGTGGGATCCGGCGGAGATCCAGGTGGTGGGGTAGGCTTTCTTCGCGTGAAGTCGCGTTTCGTGCGCTCGGTAGCGAGCGCGGGGAACTTCGGCCCCGGGGGATCGTACCAACCTAGGGATGCGCCCCGCCCCATCTCTCCTCATCCTCCTCACCGCGGCCTGCGCGAGCTCGATGGCGCCCGTGCGGGAAGAGCGCACCTACACGCCGCTGCCGAGCGCGCCGGCGTCGGCTCCAGCGCCGCGCCAGGGGCCGACCGCCACGCCGTCGGAGGCAAAGGCAGACCAAGAGCTCTTCGAGGCCGCGCAGCTCGCCGTGGAGCATGGGGACAAGGAGCGCGCGCGCGCAACCTTC
>DATIQP010000223.1:0-1690 GCA_035470765.1 Polyangiaceae bacterium
AGGAAAGAAACCAACTCAACGCCCGGCTGGCCCATCGGCCACCAGGGCCAAAGCGAGGTGTAGCGTGTTCGAAAAGCTGGATCTGATGGTGCGCTTCTGGGAGCTCACTGCCAGGCATGCGACGCTCGGACAGCCGCTCGCTCCGCACGAGCAGGTCGAGCTGCTCTCGTGGATGCAGCTCATCACCACGGATCTTCACGTGCCGGGGCCGGGCCCGCTCGCCCGCAACGGAAACGCGCTGCCCGCGCAGGTGATCGGCGCGGGTACCTCGCACGCGGTCGAGCTGCGCGCCGTGCTCGCCCGCGCGCTCCTCGTGACCAGCGCGGTCGAGCTCCCCGCGGACACGAGCGTGCTGCTCCGCGTGACGGACGCGGTGGCCGGCGTCGAGTACGTGATCCCGTGCGTCGTGCGGTGGGTGCACTCCGCGAGCCCGTGCTCGATGGCGCTCATCGTGGACGGTCTGCCCGTGCGCAAGACCTTCGCGCACCGGACGGACCCGCGCGTCACGGCGTGGGGCCTGCACCACGCGCCGGCTCAGGACTAGTCCTTGATGTAGTGGGGGCTGTTCTGCCATAGTTCGCGGCCCATCTTCCCCCTGGAGGAGCATGCCGCTGAAAATCTCCGCGCGTTCGACCCAGCCTTTCGACCTCAGCACGGACGTCGTCGTCCTGGGCACCTGGCTCTTCCCCGAGAGGAAGGCCGAGAAGAAGAAGGGCAAGGGTAAGGCGCAACCGGGGGTGGCATTCGTCGAGGCGCTCGATCGAGCGCTCGGTGGTGGGTTGTCGCGGCTCCTGGCCAAGGAAGACTTCACCGGCAAGAAGGATCAGATGCTCAGCGTTCCGACGCTGGGCCGGCTGCCCGCCGCGAAGCTCGTGATCGTCGGGCTCGGCGCCCGCGACAAGTTCGGTGTCGCGGACGTCCGGACCTTCGCGGCGAAGGCCGCGCGCATCGCCAACGGCGAGAAGGCGAAGTCGCTGGTGCTCTCGCTGCCGGACGGGCTCGAGGCGCGGCTGCGCACGCTGGCCGAGGGGCTCGAGCTCGGCGCCTACCGGTTCACGCGCTATCTCACCGGCGACCGCAAGCCGAAGGAGACGCTCGAGGAGGTCACGATCGCCACCGAGCGGCGCCTGCCGCCGGACGCCAAGCGCGCCATCACGCTGGGGCAGGGCATCGCCGCCGGCGTCAACACGTCGCGCGATCTCTCCAACGAGCCGCCGAACGTCATGTACCCGGCCACGCTGGCGGAAGCCGCGCAGAAGGCCGGCAAGGAGCACAAGTTCAAGGTCACGGTCTTCGACGAGAAGGAGATCGAGAAGCGCGGCATGCACCTGCTCCACGCCGTGGGCCGGGGCAGCGCGCACGCGCCGCGCCTCGTGCACATGGCCTACGTCCCCTCGAAGAAGGGGAAGCACAAGCGCTACGTCTTCGTCGGCAAGGGCATCACGTTCGACACCGGCGGCATCAGCATCAAGCCCGCGCAGGGCATGGGCGAGATGAAGCACGACATGTCCGGCGCGGCGAACATGGTCGGCCTCATGATCGCGGTCGCCGCGCTCAAGCCGAACGTCGAGGTGCACGCCATCATGAGCTGCGCCGAGAACATGCCCGACGGCAACTCGTACCGGCCGGGCGACGTGTGGGGCAGCTACGACGGCAAGTTCGTCGAGATCATCAACACCGACGCCGAGGG
>DATIQP010000224.1:0-21055 GCA_035470765.1 Polyangiaceae bacterium
CCCGAAGAAAAGACCGTCCAGAGCACCGTGCGCAGCTTCGTCGACGCGCGCGTGATGCCCGGCATCGCCGAGCACTGGGAGAAGGGCACCTTCCCGACCGAGCTCATCGCGGAGATCGCCGACCTCGGGCTGCTGGGTTGCAACCTGCACGGATACGGTTGCGCGGGGCTGAGCGAGGCCGGCTACGGCCTGGCGATGCAGGAGCTCGAGCGAGGCGACTCGGGCATCCGCTCGTTCGCGAGCGTGCAGGGCAGCCTCGTGATGTACCCGATCTGGTCGTACGGCTCCGAGGAGCAGAAGAAGAAGTATCTGCCCGAGATGGCCAAGGGCAAGATCATCGGCTGCTTCGGCCTCACCGAGCCCGATCACGGCTCGAACCCGAGCGACATGCGCACCGTCGCCCGGGAGGACGGCGACAGCTTCGTGCTCAACGGGACGAAGCGCTGGATCACCAACGGCAACATGGCGCACGTCGCGCTCGTGTGGGCGAAGATCGGCGGGCCGAGCGGCAAGGTCCACGGCTTCCTCGTCCCGACGGACACCAAGGGCTTCGAGGCGCAGCTGATTCACAAGAAAATGAGCCTGCGCGCGAGCGTGACGAGCGAGCTCATTCTCGAGGACGTGCGCGTGCCGAAGAGCGCGATGCTGCCGAACGTGTCGGGGATGAAGGGGCCGCTCTCCTGCCTGACGGCGGCGCGGTTCGGCATCGCGTGGGGCGTGATCGGCGCGGCGCAGGCGTGCTTCGACTGCGCGGTGGACTACGCCCAGCACCGCGTCCAGTTCGGCGGCAAGCCCATCGCGTCGCACCAGCTCGTGCAGGCCAAGCTCGCCGAGATGCTCACGCAGATCACGAGCTCGCAGCTCCAGGCGCTCGAGGTCGCGCGCCTCAAGGAAGAGAAGAAGCTCACGCCGCAGCACGTCTCGATGATCAAGCGCCACAACGTGCGCGTCGCCCTCGAGACCGCGCGCGCGTGCCGCGACATCCTGGGCGGCAACGGCATCACGCTCGAGTATCCAATCATGCGCCACCTCTGCAACCTCGAGACCGTGTCGACCTACGAGGGCACGCACGACATCCACACGCTGATCCTCGGCCAGGAGATCACGGGCATCCCCGCGTTCGAGTGACGGGGGCTACCCCATGTACGTCGCGTCCAGCGCGCCCAGTTGCCGCAGCGCCTCGTACACCACGATGCTCACCGCGTTCGACAGGTTGAGCGACCTCACCGCCCCGAGCGTCGGGATCGCCAGCACCCGATCCTCGTATTGCGTGAGGAGCCCCTCGCTCAACCCCACGCTCTCCTTCCCGAAGACGAGCGCGTCGCCGGCCGCGAACCCGCCCGCGAGGTAGCTCTTCTCCGCCTGCGCGCTGAACAGGTGCAGCTTCCCCGCCGGGCTCTCCTTCGCGAAGGCGTGCGCGAAGTGGGGGAAATCGACGTGCGTGCGCAGGTCGACCAGGGGCCAGTAGTCGAGACCCGCCCGCTTCACCGCGTGGTCGTCGATGCGGAAGCCGAGCCGCCCCACGAGGTGAAGCACCGACGCCGTGGCGGCCGTGAGGCGCGCGATGTTGCCCGTGTTGGGTGGGATCTCGGGCTCGACGAGCACCACGTGGAGCGGCGGCGCGACGGGCCTGGCGCGCAGGCGGGCGGGACTTTGCACGGCAGGCCGCTTGGTAACACGGGGCCAGCTTGACGGGCAGATGCACCGACACGTAAGGTTGCGCCAAGCGCTTGGAGATTTCCTTGGCTCGACGCCCCACCTTTTTCTTCGCCGGAATCGGCGCGCTGGCGGTGCTCCTGTACGCGGGCCACGCGCGCGCGGGCAGCATGGACCCCGCGACGGAGCGGCTCGTGTTGCAGCCGTCGGGTCTGGGGCCCGGCCAGACGTGCCAGTCGATCGCGGCCAACCCGGCGAGCGCTCCGGGCGGCGCGCCGAACAACTTCCCGTGCGCGCCGAACAACGTCGCCTTCGCGAACCTGATGTCGGAGCTCGGCTTCGCGATGTCGCCCAACGCCTTCCACCCCGCCCGCACCACGGGCTTCGGCGGCTTCGCCCTCACGGTGGAGGCGAGCTACACCAAGATCAACAGCGACGCGACCGACAGCACGGGCACGCAGTACTGGCACCAGGGCACGCGCGGCGCGACCGATCCGAACACCAAGGCGTTCTCGACGACCAACAACGCCCCCGACTCGATCCTGCAGGTGTACGCGCTCAAGGCGCGCAAGGGGTTGCCGCTCGGCTTCGAGGTCACGCCGGTGCTCGGCCTGCTGGCGAACTCCTCGCTCTGGATGCTCGGCGCGGACGTGCGCTGGGCCCCGTTCGAGGGCTTCCGCACCGGCGCTGGCGGCATCCTGCCGGACATCAGCGTGGGCGGCGGCGTGCGGACCGTGCTCGGCAGCGACCGCTTCTCTCTCACCACCGTCGGCCTGGACGCGCAGCTCTCCAAGCCGATCGCCATCGCCGACACGGTCCAGATCACGCCGTACGTCGGCTTCCAGCGCCTCTGGGTGTTCGGCGACTCGGCGGTCGTCGACTCCACGCCAAACGTCGACGCGGTCCAACAGTGCGGCTATCAGGGCCCGAACGCGAGCAGCGGTCAGCCGGTGTGCGCGAACAAGCTGGCCAACGGGGCCGACAACAACTCCGACTTCAACAACAACATCGTATTCAACAAGGTCCGCACCGAGCGCAACCGCGGCATCTTCGGGCTCGACTTCAAGTACGAGATGATCTTCCTCGCGGGGCAGTTCCTGATCGATCTCACCGATCCCACCGCGGAGAACCAGCAGTTCCTCCAGCCCTCCCGCCAGTGGACCCTGTCGTTCGAAGCCGGCCTGTACTTCTGATCGGGCTCGGGCTCGGGCTCGGCTTCGCGGCGTGCTCGCCGGCGAAGGAGCCGCTCGCGGGCGTCTCGACGGGCGGAGCCCAGGAGAGCCGAAGCCCGGACGCGGCCGCGAGCAGCCCGCCCCTCGCGAAGCTGCCGGGCGACTTTCGAACGAGCTGGACGAGATCGGCGTCTCGCATCCCCTCCGAGCACGGCCAGCTCGAGGCCGACGTCTACGCCGACACGGCGGCGTGCGCCGCGGTCTTGCGCGACCAGCCGCTTGCGGGCTCGTGCCGCTTCGTCGAGGAGCTCTACCGGCGCGACGCGGGCGTGGGCATCTACATGCTCGAGCACGGCGACGCGGGCGCACGCTTCGCGGTAGGCGATTCGCACGGGCGCACCGTCGCCGACGACGCGTGGGACGGAGGCAGCCCCGCGCTCGACGCCTGCGCGCGATGCCACTCCGAGGCGCCGCGCTCGGGCGTCTTCCCGATCCCCTACTCAACGAAGTAGTGCGAACGCGATCGTCGCGAGGATGACGAGCGCGCACACCACGGTGGCCAACGCGGCGCCGACGTACGAGGCGTGGAGCGCGGGCCGGGCGCGATCCGCGTGGATGCCGTAGGCCCCGCGCAGGAAAGAGACGCTGCATCGGGTCGGAAGGCCCACGGCGTTGCCCGCGAGACCGAAGGCCGCCTTGGGCCCGTCGCGGAGGAGCAGGCCGAAGAAGCCGACGGGGCCGAGCATCAGGTCCCAGCCGGCCGCATAGAGGCCGAAGCGCAGCGCGCGCGTGGGCGAGCGGAGAGCGCCGGCGGCGCGCGCTCCCAGATCGAGCGCATAGCCGTGGGTGGCGTGCGCGGCGACGAGGAGCACGGTGAGCCCGATCACGCCCGCGAACGCGACGCGCGCGGCGAGCACGAGCGAAGCGGCGCTCGGCGCGACGCCCAGCGCGAGCAGGGCAAGCAAGAAGAGCGCGCCGAGACCGACGAGCATCGCCGCGGAGTCCACGAGCTCCGCGAGCACAGCGAAGCGCAGCGCCGGCATGATCGGGCCGTCGGGGAGGGACTCGAAGAACCCCTCCGCGTTCTGAGTGGAGGCCTTCGCCGTCGACCAGAGTCGGGCGAGCGGGGGGCCGCCGCGCTCCCAAGCGACGATCGAGATGACGCCCGAGCGAGAGCGCTCCTCCGCGCAGCCGGGACAGTCCGGATCGCCGCACAGCGCGCAGACGACGGTGGCCGGGACGTCGACGAAGTCGTCTCGCTCGACGACACGCGGAGCTCCCGGCGCGGGGGAGACGAGCTCCTCCGCCGTCGAATCTTCGACGATCCGTTTCGCCGGCGACATGATGGCACAAAGAATGGCTCCATCGCTTGCGCCTGGCCACCCTCGAGCCGCGCCGCGCGAAAAGAGCCTGATTCCGCCGATTTCGGCGGGGCTCAATGAAGCGTTCGGCCGCCTGCGGGGGCTGAACCCCGACGCACGGCGATCTCCTCGAGCTTGCCGCCGAACCGGAGCGAGACGACGGTGGCCGCGAGCGAGACGAGCATGGTCACCCAGAAGGCCGGTGAGAACGTGAAGTGGGGCCTGTAGTGCGCGCCATGCGGCGGCCGGAGGTAGAGCACGAGGCACGCGACGAGCGACGCGGCGCTGAGGAACGCTGCGGCGACGCGGGCCCCGCGCATCTGCGCGATCGTGCGGCGGCTGAGGACGGTGGGGACGAGGACGAGCCAGCCGACCCCGGCGCCCCACACCCAGCCGAGCCGGCGCGAAAGGGCGAAGCCGGAGAGGTCGAGATCGTAGGGCAATGTCTGGTGGATCCACGGCAAGAAGAACAGGCCGAAGCCTACGAGCGCGAGCGTCGTCAGCAGGCCTCGCTCGCGCTTGACGTACGTCCAGGGCAATGGCTCGTGCTCGGGCTGGTGGGGCAGGCCGAACTCGTCGTGGGTCTCGCGCGAGGGCGGCAGCTTCTCGAAGGCGACCAGGGCCATCCCGCACACGGGGCACTCTTTGGCCTCGCCCTGTTCGAACATCTCGCGGCAGAATGGGCACGCAACGAGCGCCATGCGCCGCCGAGCATAGCGCGGGCTGGAAATCGGCAAACCATCATCCAAGATTCGACCCATCATCGTTCCCGACAGTCCAGCCCGAAAGGAGTTCCCCATGCGCCCCTCCAAACTCGATGACTCGGCCGTCGCCACGTGGCTCGCAGCCCACCCGGGGTGGGAGAAGGTGCGGGCCGGCGGCCAGGACGCGCTCGCCCGAAGCTTCAAGCTCAAGGACTTCTCGGAGGCGCTCGGCTTCGTCGTGCGCGTCGGGCTCGCGGCCGAGAAGCGCGACCACCACCCGGACGTGGAGCTCGGCTGGGGCCGGGCGCGGGTGGTTTGGTCGACGCACGATCAGAAGGGCATCACGTCGCTCGACACGGAGCTCGCCGAGACGACGGACGGGCTGGCATGACGGAGCGCGGTCTCGAAGAGGGTCGGGCGGCGCTGCGTCTGCGCGTCGCGGAGCTGCTCGGGGACGAGGCGCCGATCGCGCGCTTCGACGAGGCGCTCACGCACCCGAGCTACTCGAACGAGACCGGCGCGCTCCACAACCAGCGGCTCGAGTTCCTCGGCGACGCGGTGCTGGGGCTGTGCGTGAGCGAGCTGCTCGCGGCGCGGTTCCCCGACGCCGACGAGGGCTCGCTGACGCGCATGCGCAGCGCGCTCGTGAACGCAAACGCGCTCGCCCGCTTCGCCAAGAAGGTGGACCTCGGCGCCGCGCTCGCGCTGGGCCGCGGCGCGCGCATCGGCGGCGAGCGCGAGGGGCTGAACGTGCTGGCCGACGCGGTGGAGGCTCTCGTCGCCGCGGTCTACGACGCGCGGGGGCTCGACGCGGCGCGCAAGCTGAGCGCGGCGGTCGTCGCCGATCCCCTCGCCGAGATCGGCCCCGCGCCCGCACTCGACCCGAAGAGCGCGCTGCAGGAGCGCGTGCAGGCGCGCGGGCAGCCCGCGCCGACGTACCGCGTCGTGCACTCCGAGGGCCCCGCGCACGACCCGCGCTTCGTCGTCGAGGTGCTCGTGGGCGAGGAGGTGCTCGCGCAGGGCGAGGGCGCGAGCAAGCGCGCCGCGGAGCGCGCCGCCGCCGAGAGCGCGCTGTCGAGAGGAGCCGAGAGATGACCGAGCCGGCGTCGCTGGTCGTGGGGTGCATGAACTTCGGCAAGCGCACGAGCGAGGCCGAATCCAAGGCGATCGTCGCGCGCGCCCTCGAGCGAGGCGTCACGGCGTTCGACACGGCCAATGCCTACAACGACGGCGAGTCGGAGCGCATCCTCGGACGCGCGCTCGGCGCGAGGCGCGGCGAGTGCGTGGTCGCCACGAAGGTCGGCTTCGGCCGCACGGCGGGCAAGCCCGAGGGCCTCTCGCCCGCGCGCATCGCGGCGTCGATCGACGAGAGCCTCGGCCGGCTCGGCACCGACTACGTCGACTTCTACTACCTGCACGTGCCCGACTACGCGACGCCGATCGAGGCGACGCTCGAGGCGATGAAGCGCGTACTGGACGCGAAGAAGGCGCGCGCGTGGGGCGTCTCCAACTACGCGTCGTGGCAGATCCTCGAGATGATGACGATCGCCGACCGCGCCGGCATGCCGCGCCCGGCCATCTCCCAGCAGATGTACAACCTGCTCGTCCGGCAGCTCGAGGTCGAGTACTTCAAGTTCACCGCCCGCTACCCCATCCACACGACCGTCTACAACCCGTTGGCGGGCGGGCTGCTCACGGGCAAGCACCGCAAGGGCGACGCGCCGCCGGCCGGCTCGCGCTTCGCGAACAACGCGCTGTACCAACGGCGCTACTGGTCGGAGCCGTTCTTCGACGCCACGACGAAGCTCGCCGCGATCGCGGCGGACGCGTCGATGAGCCTCGTCGATCTCGCGTACGCGTGGCTCGCACGGCGCAGCGGCGTCGATTCGATCCTCGTCGGCCCGGCGACGGTCGACCACCTCGACGCGGCGATCGAAGCGCGCCAGAAGCTCCTCGACCCGCCCACGCTCCAGGCGATCGACGCCGTGTACCGCGCTCTCGCGGGGACGGACGCGACCTACACCCGATGACGGACGACATGCTCGCCCCGGGCGTGCTCGATCGCGACGTAGGCGCGATCGTGGCGGAGTACCGCGCCCGCGGCTTCTGCCACGTGCCGGGCGTGGCCTCCGGCGTGCTTCTGGCGAGGTTGCGCGAGCGCGCCCACGAAATCATGCACGGCCGCGTCGCCTACCCCGGCCTGTTCTTCCAGCTCGACACCACCACCGGCGCCTACGAGGACCTCGACTTCGGCGCAGGCTGGCGCGGGCCGTCGGACAACTACCGGAAGATCGAGAAGCTCGAGAACGATCCGCTCTTCCTCTCGTGGATCAACAACGCGTTCTTCGCGCGCATCGTCCGCGCCGTCGTCGGCGACGCGGTCTCGATGTACCGCGCCATCCTGATGACGAAGGCGGCGCGCGGCGGCACCGTCCTTCCGTGGCACCAGGACGCCGGCAAGTTCTGGGGCCTCGATCGCGATCCGCCGATCCAGATCTGGACCGCGCTCGACGACGCCCCCGAGGACGGCGGCTGCGTGGAGGTCATCGAAGGCTCCCACCTCGGCGGACTGGCGACGCCGCTCGGAGGGCTCGTACCGAAGGCCATCGCGCGCGACGCGAACGCCGAGGCGCGCGCCATCCGGATCCCCGCGCGCGCCGGCGACGTCCTCGTCCTGCACAACCTCGTGTGGCACGGCTCGGGCGTCAACCACACCGACCAGACCCGCCGCGCCTTCTCGGTCTGCTACATGAGCGCAGACACCAAGTGCGTTCGAAAGAAGCGCGCGCCCCGCACCTTCGTTCGGGTTTTCGAACGGGCCTGAGCTAGCGGCTGGAACCGGGAGCGACCTGTCCGGGCCGGCGACGAGGGACGACGGAGCCTTCCGGCGGCTGGATGTCGATCCCCGTGAGCAGCTCGGGGTTGAACTCCTTCAGGTTCTTCGTGCGCAGCTCGGCGAGCAGCTTCTTCTTCTCGTCCTCGCTCCGCTCCCGCAGGATCGCGGCCTGGATCTGCTCCTTCACGTCGTCGACGCTGCGATGGCTCGCGCCGACCGTGCCACGCCGCCACACGACGGCGAACGACGAGCCCTCGGCGACCGGCTCGGACACGAGCTCGCCGTCGCGCACGAGCGCCGCCGCCTTCGGGATGGCGGGGTCCACCTTCAGGCCGGCCTCGTTGGAGGTGCCGTCGAGCGAGACGAAGCCGAGGTTGCCGCCGCGCAGGTACGTCGCCTTGTCGAGGCTGTGATCGCGCGCGAGCTTGTTCCAGTGGGTGACGGTCGCGTCCTTCTTCGCCTCGGCGAGGACGGCGCTCGCCTCCTCCTTGGTCGCGCAGAGCACGCGCCAGATCTGGTAGCGCTCCGGCGCGTCGTAGCGGGGCTTGTTCTTGTCGTAGTAGGCCTGCACGTCGGCCATCGAGACGGCTGACGGCGGGCCGAGGCGCTCGCGCAGGGCGCGCAGCGTCGCCTCGGCGCGGACTCGGTCGAGATCGAAGCGCGTCGGGACCTGCGTCTCGAGGTGGCGGGCTTCGGCGCCTTTGGCCCACATCTGCTCGGGGAGGATCACCTGGTCCACGAAGTTGCGCCGGATCTCGGCCTCGCCTCCGCCGAACGCACGGAGCTGGAACGGCGGGACACGCGCCATGCGGTCCTCGATCTCGCCCACCGTGACGGCGCGATCGCCGACCTGGACGGCCACGGCCGAGCGGCGGGCGTCCGTCGCCTGAGCGCGGGCGACGCCGAGCGCGCCAAACAAGACCACCGCGGCGAGGGCGCGCGCGCGCACGTCAGGCCCGGGCCGCCCGGGGCCGCTTCTTCTCCCCGGAGACGCCGGCTTCCTTGAGCACGTCCTCCCCGATGCCGACGAAGCGGTAGACCTCGGGACGGAAGTTGTACGCCTTGTGGAGGCGGGAGACCGCCGTCGGCACGTCGTCGCCGAAGCCGACCTTCTTGATCTTCACGACCTTGCGCAGCGCGCTCAGCCCCTCGCCGAGGTCGAGCAGCTCCTGCACACGGAGCAGCACGTCGAGCGGCTTGAGGTCCCGGGTGCCTCGCGCCTTGCCCGTCTCGAGCTCGTGCAGCAGGCGCTGGCGCCGCTTCGCCGTGCGGCCGTCGAGCCGCTGAGTGCCGGCACCGCGCCCGCCGAGCACGTCGTTGAAGTAGCGCGCCGCACGACGCTTCTCGATCGCCTCGGGGCTGCCCCGGCGGTTCTGTGCTTTGGCCGCCTTCTTCTTCACGGCCATGCAGGCTACGTGCCCGGAGGGGCCGCGTCAATCGCATTTGTCCCTGAAATCAATGGCGCTATCGCGACGCGAGGACGGAGATCACGACCACGATCAATCCGACAATCCACAAGATCCAAGTGCGCTTCCAGAAGTCGCGCAGGTCCGCCGCGAAGGCAGAGGCGCCCGCGCGCACGAGCGCCTTCTTGCCGACCACGCGCTCCGCTTCGCGCGCGATCTCGTCGCGCTCTTCTTCGTCCTTGGGGTCGTGGCCCTCGAGCGCGTACACGTGATGCTCGAGCTCGTGCTCGATGGTGTCGCGGACCTCGCCCTCCCAGTCGTAGGGGCCGTCCTCGCGCCACATCGCCGCGAAGGTCCTGTAGTAGAGGGTGAGCTCGGGCGAGCGGGTCGGTCCGTGCGAGTCGCCTTCGTGGCCCGGCGTGTAGGAGCCCATCAGCGGCTCGCCTCCGTCGTCGCACGCGGGGACGTCGCCGTCGATGACGAGCGCGATCTCCGGTCCGGGCGCGCGATCGAGCAACGGCTCCGCCACCTCGCGCGCGAAGGCGTCGAATGCGTCGAGCGATGGGAACGCCTCGTCGGCCTCGCCGCGCCTGGGCGCCTCTCCCTCGAGCACGCCCTCCGGCTCGAACTCGCGATCGTACGGGGCGTCCACGTCGTTTCGCGAGCCGCAGCTCGGACACACGATCGGCGCGGCGAGGCGCGGCGGGTAGTGCGCGGCGAGGAACAGGTCGGTGACAGCGCCGAATTGAGCGTCGGTGCAGCGCGCGAGGGCGCGCGCGATCGCGGCCGGATCGCGCTCGTCGCCTAGGGCACGGACGCCCATCGCCCGGACGACCGACGGCGTGACGCGGAGCGCCGGCTTGGCGAGGGCTCGATGGAGCGGCAGGGCCTGGCCCAGCGTCACCGGGCCGAGCCGCACCGTCGCGGCACGACCGCCCTTCGGCAGGCGGATGGGCTCGATGGGGTGAGCGTCGCCCGTGTCGAGCGTGACGTCGATCTCGGGATCGATCAGCTCGGCGTCGACGAACGGCCCGAGCGGCAGCGACTCGCAAGGCCGAGCCTCGATCGCCGCCTCGCAGTTCCGGCACTCGATCTCGATGGTCTCCTCGTCGAGCCACCCGAGGCGCGTCGCGATCGCCCGCAACGCATGGAACTCGGCGAGCGACAGGGAGGCCGCCTCGACCGCGACGTCGCCCTCGTAGAGCGCGAGCTCGCCGCCCTCGAAGAGCGCGCGAGCCTCGGCGAACAGGCAGCTCGGCCGGGCTCCGCCGTCGGAGGCAGGCTCTCGCGCGCGCACCTCGACGATGCGACCGCCCGGGAGCTGGAGGCTGCGGGGCCATTTCGTGCGTCGTTGGCGGGGCGGGAGTTGGCGCGATTGCATGCGGCCCTTGCGCGACTGAGAGCCGCGAGTATCGAGAATGGTCTTGGCGTGGGACCCGGCGTTCGTCACCCGCTCCCCGGCGGCATCTCGCTGACCGGCGGCGGCCCCTCGAGCGGCAGGACCATCCGGAACTCGGCGCCGCGCGGGCGCTCCACGTACGAGAGCTCGCCGCCGTGCTCGATGGCGATGCGCTGGGCGATGGCGAGGCCGAGGCCGGTGCCGTGCTCCTTGCTCGTGGCGTACGGCTCGAACAGGCGTGGCACCATCTCGGTCGCGACGCCCGGCCCGTCGTCGCGGACGCTGACGGCGACGCGGTCCGCGCCGACCGGCTCGAGCGCGACGACGACCTCGCCCTTGCCGCGCCCGCGCAGAGCGTCGATGGCGTTCTGCACGAGGTTGGTGAGCACCTGCACGATCTGGTCGCGGTCCGCCATCGTCCTCGGGAGGCCGCGCGGAGCCTCGACGCGCAGCGCGATGCCGCTCGCCGTCGCGGCGGGCTCGTGGAGCGCGACGACGTCCTTCACGACGGCGCGCAGGTCGAGCTGCTGCGGCTTGGGCGGCGGCAGGCGCGCGAAGCGCGTGAACTCGGTGACGATGTCGGAGATGCGCTTGACCTCGTCGAGGACGGTGCGCGTGGCCTCGTCGAAATAGCCGTCGAACGCCGGATCCTCGCGCGCACGGAGCCTGCGCAGCGTCTCGACCGCGGCGCGGATGGGGGCGAGCGGGTTCTTGACCTCGTGCGCGACGCGCCGGGCGACCTCGCGCCAGGCCGCCACGCGCGTCGTGGCCGCGAGCCTCCGGCGGGTGGCGGCGAGGTCGTCGAGCATCCGGTCGAAGGCGCGCGTCAGGTCGGCCACCTCGCCGGAGCCGCGGACGGGAACCGGACGCGCCTCGCCGCTCGCGACCTTCTGCGCCTCGGAGGCGAGCTTCGACAGCGGCCGACTCAAGTTGCGCGACAAGAAGATGGCGAACAGCAGCGCGACCGCGATCGAGAACGCCGAGTATTCGAGGATCTTCTGATCGATCGCGTCCAGGCTCTCGTGGAGCGAGGAGGTGTCCTTCGACACGAGCAGCGAGACGCGTCCGCCGTGCCCGTCGTCGACCAGGCACTCGGCCTGCACGACCTGCTCGGTCGTCGTGGCGTGCTCGCCCCGCTTGACCGAGATGCCCATCGTCTCGCCGATGTGCGCGACGAGTGGGTCGAGGTGGCGCGCGCCTATCAAGCCGACGGACGCGCGCCCGCGGCCGTCTCGGCGGCAGCGCGAGACGAGGCTGGGCTTGGCGGCGATGCTCGAGCCGAGCGCGGGCTGCGGCGAGACGAAGTGCGCCGGGTCGACCGCGAGCGCCTGGGTGATCTCCCTCGGCGAGGCGGCGAGCAGCGAGGGTGGGTCGGCGCCGAGGACGACGCCGTCGCCTGTGACGAGGACGAGCTCGTCGAGGCCGAAGGCCTTGCGCTCCCCGGGGATGAGCGCCGCGAGGGCCACGCGGCGCTCGTCGAGGTCGCCGGCCTCCATCGCGAGCAAGGTGCGATCGACGAGCTCGCCCGAGCTGCAGGCGCCGGCGAGGACGCCGCTGTAGGTGTCGGCCTGATTGCGCACCTCGGTGGAGGCGCGGCGGCACGCGGAGCTGCCCTCGTCCTGGAAGCGCGCCGTCTCGGACGTCGCCCGCTCCTGGCGGAGCACCAGGCCGAGCACGGCCGTGGACGTCGTGGCGAGCAGGCCGAGCGCGAGGACGAAGCGAGGCGCCAGCTTCAACGCTTCCCTCCCTTCGGTCGGTTGCCTTCGACCTCGGCCGTCGACTGCGTCGCCGCCCATCGGTTCATGGCGTGCGGCGCCCTCGCGTCGCGTCGGCCCAGGAAACACCGCCGCCGGGCGCTCGCGGGAGAGAGAGATCGGGGGCGCGGCCGCCCTGCACTCGGATCTCGCCGAGCACGCCGATGCGAAGCGTGCGCGCGATGACGCGCGGCGAGAGGTCCGTCACGCGAGGCGGATGGCGGACCGCGTCGGACGCGAGCTCCGGGTTGTCCGACGTCGCGAGCGCCGCGAGGAGGCCGAGCAAGCCCGGCGCGAACGGCCGCACCACGTCGATGGCCAGCGCGTACGACTTCGAGGCGCGGCGCTGCCGGAGCTGCGCGGTGGGGATGGGCCGGGGAGTGACGGCCTGCCCTCCCCGCGCAAGCGCCGCAGCGACCGCGCGGGCGAGCTCGATGAGATATGGGCTGTCGTCGCGCACGATGAGATCGCACGGCGAGCCGCCCCAGCCCTGATCGGGCTCGACGATCCACGGGGAACCCGGGGCGAGGTGAGCGAGCTGCGAGGGCGCAATGCCGTTCGCGAGCCGCTGAGCGACGCCGGGCATGTCCCAGCTGCCCGCGTCGCGCCCCGTCCGGAGCAGCGAGTAGCCGACGGCGCCGGCGTCGAACGGCCTCGAGCCAGCGCGCGGCTCGTGCAGGCCCGAGCCGAGCCAGCCGACGTCGTCGGAGCCTGCTTCGAACGCGCGCAGCGAGTCGGCGAGATCGACGGCGGCCCTGACCGAGACTTCGTCGAGGAACGCGGGCCCTTGGGCGGCGCGCGCGTTGCGCGCGAGCACGAGAGCGCCCGACGCGCGCGACGCCGCGAACGGCCCCGTCGCATCGGGGCGCTCCGGCGAGAAGCGCGCCGGCACGATCGCGCAGAGCGGCGAAGAGAGCGCGCTCGCGAGCTTGGACGGCTCGACGCCCGGGAAGTGCAGCGTGGTGTCGTCCACGCGGCGCGGCTGCGGCACGTCGGCCAGCCACGCCTTCGCGTCGCCGGCGCGCGCACGGGCGAGCGACGCGATGACGTCGCGCGCGAGGATGGGCCGGCCCTCCGCCGTCGCGACGCCCGCGCGGAGCTTGACGCGCGCGCCCCCGGTCGAGGCCTCCGGCATGGTCTCCGCGAGCGCGGGGACCAGGCGGCCTCCGTCGGTCGCGTAGAGCGAGTCGAAGAGGGCGGCGCCGAAGATGGCGCTCGCGATGTCGTCGAGGCGGTGCGGATCGAGCGCGCCCAGCGGCCACGGAACGCGAAGCGCGGCGCGCCCTCCCACGGGCTGCCGGTCGCGGGCGCGCGCGCGGACGCCGGCGCTCATCACCGCGGCCCCGGCGAGCGTCGCGAGGACCGCGCGACGGCTCACGCGCGGAGCGTCAGCGGACAAGCCACACCTCGCTGCCCACCACCGCGACGAGCGCGGGCGCGCCGCGCTCCTCGGCTGGGCAGGCGCCGAGCGCGCGGACGCCGGCCGGCGCGGGCCACCGTGCGATGACCTTGGGAGCTCCGCCGCGGAGCGAGGCGAGGGTGATGGCGTCGTCCGGGCCAGATGCGCTGAACGCGACCTCGGGCGCGCCGTCGAGGTCGCCGTCGTAGACCGCGACCTCCGCGCCGGCTCCGTCGAAGCTCGCGATGTCGAAGTCTCCGACGCGCAGGCGCAGCCTCCCCGACGAGTCGCGCATCGCGGTCGCGCGCCGCTCGCTGCCGTTCGGCGCCACGAGGTCGAACGCGGACACCGCGTCCGCGGAGGTCGCGCCCGCTGCGGTCGGCGGCGCGCCTTCGCACGGCGACAGCTGCGCGGCGAGCGCCTGCGCCGCCGGGATCGTCGCCGCGCACTGTCCATCGCCGACTGGAATGCCTTCGAGCGCGACCGGAGAAGCGAACGCCGCGTCGAGGCGCGCGCCGCCGCGGTCGCTGATGCCGAGCAGCGCGCGCGACGGCGCGATCTCCGCGCCGGCGATCGGCTCGCGCAGCGGGACGGGCACGCGCCTGGCGAACGAGCTCCAGGGCAGGGCCTTGTCGACGACGAACTGCGCGCCGCGCATCCGGCCCAGCGCCACGCGCTCGCGCGAGACGAGGACGATCTCCGCGCCGCCATCGCCGTCGAGATCCCCGCAACCCACGGCCAGCACGTCGCCCTCCGAGTGCGCCACCTTGTGGACGCTCGCTTGCTCGAGGGCGATGGGCGGGAAGAACGCGCGCACCTCCGCGTCGATGGGCGCGACCGCGTAGGCGTGCGCGCTCGGCGGCGGAGGCGGGAGCCGCACGCGGTCCCACATGTTGTGCACGACCGGGTACGCGTCGGCTGTGAGGCGCAGCTCACCCTTGAAGACCTGCACGTGCACGTAGACGAGACTCGACGAGCGCGACGCGAGCGCTCGAGCCTGGTCGAGCGAGGCGGCGTGCGCGTGGACGCGGGCGTTCGGCAGCTTTCCGGCAACGAGGCCGGCGACGCGCAGCGCGAGCTCCTCGCCCTTCGCGGGAGAGGACGGGGCCACGTCGCTCTCGAGCGGCCCCACGATGACGAGCGCGCCGGTCGAGACGTTGCCGAGCCCCTGCGCCACCTGCGGCGCGGTCACGCCGAGGCAGGACGCGCGCGCGCTCGCCGGGGCGAGCGTGACGAGCAGCAGCGCTGCGACCGCCTCTACGAGACGCAGGGAACGCACGCCGGAAGCATACGTCAACCGAGCTAGGGTTTCTTGGCGCCGAAGAGGCGAATCGCCACCGCGGAGACGAGCATCGGCGCGACGAGCGCGATGATCACGGCCCACGGACCGAGCTTCCACCACTTGTGCGGGGAGTATGCGGCGTACGTCGCCAGCGGGAGCAGCGGCGCCACGATCGCCGAGAACCAGGCGGCCTTGCCGTTGACGAGCGTGCGGACCCGGACCGCGAGCAGCGCGAGATCGACGAGCGACTGCACGAGCAGGTAGACGAGCGACCAGCCGGTGGCGAGCGCCATCCCGACGACCCAGAAGACCGAGCGCGGCACGAGGTCCGGCACGGGACCGATGGCGGCGTAGAGCGACACCGCCCCGTAGGCGGCGATGAACGTGCCGGCGGTCGTGGGGAGCAACCAGCCGGCGACCGAGGGACGGACGTAGCGCTCGTTTTTCATGGCGTACTCCTACTGTTTACGTAGCACGAGCAAGAAAGATTCCCAGCGGCTATGGTCCGCGAGCGATGACGCGAGACGAGCTACGAGACTTCTTGCGAGGCGTGAAATACGCAGTGGTTGCGACGACGGCCGCAGACGGTTCGCCGCAAGCGGCCGTGGTCGGGATCGCCGTGAGCGACGACTGCGAGGTGGTGTTCGACACGCTCGCCGACACGCACAAGGCGCACAACCTGCGGCGCGATCCGCGCGTGGCCGTCACGGCGTGGGAGGGCGGCCGCACGGCGCAGCTGGAAGGCTTCGCGGACGAGCCGGCCGGTGCCGAGCGCGAGGCGGCCCTGTCCGTGTACTTTGCAAGCTTCCCCGACGGGCGGGAGCGCCTCGTGTGGCCGGGCATCGCGCACTTCCGCGTTCGGCCGAAGTCGGCGCGCTACTCCGATTTCTCGGGTAGCGCGCCGGCCGTGGAAGAAATCCGCTTCTGAGGGCGATCAGCGCCCGTGACGGCCGTGGTCCGCGTGGACGTGGACCTCACCGCGACCGCCGCCGCCGACCACCACGGCTCCGGGCGCGCCGACCACGACACGGGGGCCGCCCACGACCACGCCAGGCGCGCCCACGACCACGCCAGGCGCGCCCACGACGACCTCGGGGCCGCCGACGACCACACCCGGCGCGCCGACGATCACCTCGCCGTGGTGCCTGCCGTGGATCTCGACGACCTCGTCGGGCCACTCGCTCTCGACGGCGTACAGGTGCACCGGCGCCACCGCGGGGCCATAGACGACGGCGACGCCCGGGTGCCAGCCGACGAGGCACGCGTGCGTCCTTCCGTGCACGTTGACCGCGACGGTGACGTGGACGGGGTCGACGCGCGTCCTCACGCGGCCCACCACGAACCTCGCGTTGGGCTGCGGCGCGAGGACGACGACCTCGGGCTCGGGGCCTTCGAGCGCGATCGTGATCTTGCGATCGCCCGGATCAATGACGTGGTAGTCGGGGTCGAGCACGTACGCGCGCACCTCGCCGGTCTTCTTGTTCGCGACGACCTCCACGCGATCAGGGCCGACCATCTGCACCATGCCGCCGTTGGGACCGAGCTTGCCCGGCGGGATCGATGCCTGCAAGCCGCCCGTCTCGACGAGGTCCGCGGTGCCGCCGCGGGGCACGTCGATCGAGCCGTTCCACGGATTGCCATCGACCTGGAGCTGGTAGCTGACGGGCGTGATGTCCGCGTCGAGCTTCGGACCCGATGCCGTCAGGACGCCGGTCCCCGGGTCGTACGTGGCGGGCACCGTCGCCGGGGTGCCGTCCGGCACCGCGAAGTTGATCGAGCCCGTGACCTTCCCCTTGAGGGGCTTGTTGTCCGGCCCCTTGAGCAAGGCGCTCACCGCGCCGTCGGGGCCCACGATCCAGGTGGACGTTCCGTGGTCGCCCTTCTGCGTGATCGCGGCTGGCGAGTTCTCGATGGCCTCGGCGCTGACCTTCATGGCCTTCCTGCAGCCGCCAAGAACGGACAGGGCCACGACCACGGCGAGAGCTCCACTGGTGACTGTCAGACGCATCACTTGCCTCCTAGAGTGAGACGCAGGATACCCAAACATCGATGCACTGCGAGCGGTGCGGTCCATTTTGGTCGCACCTGGTACGTGCATGACGCTATTCGCCGATTCGCCTGCAGCGCGCGTGCCGATCACGGCGCCGCAGCGGCGTCCGCGGCTGCAGTATCCGCGCCAGCGTCAGCGTCCTCGCTCGCCGCCGTCTCGGTCGGCTCCGTGCCAGCGAGGAACACCTCGTCCATGGTGTCGGTGTCGTCGTCGGGTGGCAGCTTGCCTGTCCGCCGATCGATCTTCACGGTGACCACCCCGCTCGGCCGCGGAAAATCGCTCGGCGGCTTGTGCTCCTCGGCGACCTTCATCAGCTCCATCCACGCGGGCAGCGCGACGGAGGCGCCCGTCTCGCCGCCGCCGAGCGACTTGCCGTCGTCGTAACCGATCCACACCACGGCGCACGTCTCGGGGGAGTAACCCGCGAACCAGGTGTCCTTCGACGCGTTGCTGGTGCCGGTCTTTCCCGCGAGCGGGCGGCCGAGCGACTTCGCGCGCGCGGCGGTGCCGTGATCGACCACGCTCGTGAGCATGCTCGTGATGACGTACGCCTCCGCCTCGTCGAGGACGCGGCGCGGCGGCGGCAGCGGCGCGAGCTCGACGTCCTTCCCGTCGGGCCCCACGATGCGCGAGATGATGCGCGGCTGCTCGTACACACCGCCCGCGGCGAAGGTCGCGTAGGCGCCGGCGAGCTCCATCGGCTCGAGCTCGTAGCTGCCGAGCGCGAGCGACAGGTCCGCCTTGAGCGTCGACTGGATGCCGAGCGACTGCCCCCACGAGACGACGTTCGCCGGGCCGACGTCGAGCAGCACGCGCACCGCAGCGACGTTGACCGAGTTGGCGAGCGCCTCGCGCAGGCGCATCAGATCCTGCCCCTGGTAGCCCTCGTAGTTGGCCGGGTGATAGCCCCCGGGGAAGGTGTCGGACTTCGGATCCACGAGGCTCGCGGGCGTGAAGCGCCGCGCGTGGAGGGCGTACGAGTAGACGACAGGCTTGAAGGTCGAGCCGGGCTGCCGCCGCGCCTGCGTCGCGCGGTCGAGCGCGCCCAGCGCCGACTCGTAGCTGCCGACGAGCGCCGAGACCTGACGCGAGCGCACGTCGAGGACCACCATCGCCCCCTCCGGGCCGCTCTCGACCCGCAGCGGCACGCGGGCCTCGCTGGTGGACTGCAACGGAGCGAGCAGGCTCACCCGCACGAGCGATCCGACCGGCGCGAACTCGCTCGGCTGTAGCTTCTGCGGGTTGTAGCGCTCGAAGTCCGACAGCTTCACCGTGCCGAGCGCCGTACCCACGCGAACGTCGAAGCTCGCGTGCGCGTCGTCCGCGGAGACGACCTCGCCGACCAGCACCTTGTGGTGCTCGAAGCTCGGCGTACCCTCGAAGGGCGGCTCCTTGAGCGGAGGCGGCTTGATCGTGCGGCCGTGCTTGTCGACCTTCGGCTGCGGCGGGACCTTGAGCGGGCCCAGCGCGCCGTGGCGCTTGTCGTACGCGTCGATGGCGTCGCGGAGCGCCTTGCGGGCCGCCGCCTGCAGCTTCGGATCGATCGTGGTCGTGATGGTGTACCCGCCGCGCGCCGCGTTCTCCCCGACCAACTCCTTGAGCGTGCGCCTCGAGATCTCGACGACCTCCGGCGCGAGCTGCTCCTCGGCCGAGACGGGCGACGCCAGCTTCACCGGCTCGTCCTTGGCGAGCTCGTACTGCGAGTCGCTCAAGAAGCCCTTCTCGTGCATCTGCTTGAGGACGAACGCGCGGCGAGCGAGCGCCTTGTCGAGGTGGTGGTGCGGGTTGTACGCCTCGGGGCCCGCGACGGTGCCGGCGAGCATCGCGGCTTCCGCGATGGTGAGGTCCTTGGCGCTCTTGCCGAACGCGCCGCGCGCCGCCTCCTCGATGCCGTAGCGCCCGTCGCCGAAGTAGATGTGGTTCAGGTAAAGCTCGAGGATCTCGTCCTTGCCGAGCTCCTGCTCGAGCCGCCGCGCGAGCAGCGCCTCGCGGATCTTGCGGCGGAAGGTCTTCTCGGGATCGAGCAGCAGGTTCTTGACGACCTGCTGCGTGATCGTCGAGCCGCCCTGGCGGAACTTGCCGCTCTTGAGGTTGACGAGCATCGCGCGGGCGATGCCCCAGTAGTTGAGGCCCTCGTGCTCGTAGAAGCCGGCGTCCTCCGCGGCGAGCACGGCGAGCTTCACGTGCGCCGGCAGCGACTGGATGGAGACGACCGTGCGTCGCTCGGTGAAGATCTCGCTCAGCAGCGTGCCGTCGCGCGCGAGCACCCGCGTGACCTGCGGCGGGTGGTAGTTGCCCTTCAGGTCCGTCACGCTCGGCAGGCCCTGCTCGTAGTGGCGAACGACGAACCACAGCGCGAAGAAGGCGGCGACCGAGATCGCGCCCGTCGCGATCGCGCCGCGCTTGAGCCACTTCAACGCCGGCGGTCCGTACCGGCGAAGCAGCCGCCGCGCCTTCTCCTTCCAGTGCGTCTCCGGATCCTTGAGGATCGCGACCGCGCTGAACTCCTTCGGCGGTCTCTTCTCGGCACCCTTCTCCACGCCACGCTCAACGCCCGGCGCGGATCTCTTCGTCCCGGCTACCTGCTCCGGCACGGATCTCGGGGACTTCGGTGGCTCGGAACCCGGCACGCCTACCGTCTACCGCTGCGGGCGCGGGGGCGCCACTTTTCGGTCCGGCGCGTCACTGGTTCTGCGAGGCCGGCATCGTGATGCGGCGGTCGGCGCACTGAGACGCCGCGGGCCACTCGTCGAACTGGATCGGCACGGTCGGGTAAGTCGTCGTCGCCCAGAAGCTCGACCACGGCACCGTGGTGCTCGCGCAGCCCTGGCCGTTCGCCCCGCACTCGCACGTCGCCACGTTGGGGTGCACCTTGCTCACCTGGAAGTGCAGGTGGATGCCCGTCGACCAGCCCGTCGTGCCGGAGGTCGCGAGGGGCTGGCCGCGGACGACCGTCGCTCCGCAGGAAACGTTCGAGGCGAGGGAGTTGCCCTGCAGGTGCAGGTACGTGGACTGCGTGCCGTCCCCGTGATCGATGACGATGAAGTTCGCGTCATTGACGCACGAGCTCGAGCCGCAGCCCGTGGTGCTGTTGATCTTGAGGTGTGTGATCGTCCCGCCGCGCGCGGCGCGGACCTGGAACCCGCCGCCGTTGGCCCAGTCCCACGCGTACTCGTCTGCGCCGACGTGATCGTTGCAGCACGAGTCGTTGCAGTCCTGGGTGAGCTGCATCGACGTCGACGGCGCCCACGGCAACCGGTACGTGTTGCCCGACGACGACGCCGCGCACTGATCGGGCGTGCCCTGCGGCTCGACGATGCACCCGTTCGTGCAGGGCGTCGCGCTCGTCGGCGACTGGCCGGGGCCGGGACACTGGTAGAGCGTGTTCGGATCGCCGTTCTTCACCAGGTCGTTGCCGCAGTACGTCCCCGCCTGCGATCCCTGGCACGTGATGGGCAACGCCGCCTCCGCGGGTGCGTCCGCGGAAGCTTCCGGCACGACGTTCACGTCGCTCGTCGTCGTCCCGTCGGTCGTCGTTCCGCCGCCGTCGGCGCCGACACCGCCGTCGGTCCCGACGTCGGGGGAGCTACCGCACGCGAGCAGCAAAGCCGCGAGAGGGACAATCCGTGAAACCCGCACCGCTCGATTGTGTCACCTTTTCACTTCGAGGTGCAGGGTCCCGTGCACGGATCGATCACCGTGCCATTCGGCTGCAGAAACGCGTCCATCTGCGCCATCGCGTTGGGATCGTCGCGCAGGCCTTCGTGAACCGGGTTCGGCGCAGGCGGGGTCGCCGTCCGGTAGACGTTCGGGTCGATGCCGAAATCCCACACCGTGATGGCGCTCGACAGGGTCGCCGCGTCGGCGAGCGGGATGCCCCACACGGTCTGCGGCGAGGGCTGCACCATCGAGAGGCCGAGCGTGCGAGCGTGGAAGTACGAGGCGCAGTTCGGCACCTCGGCGTCGCCGAGCCCGGTCTGGAGGATCACTTTGCGATCCGGGTTGCCAGGCAGGCCCGACCCGATCAGAAACGCCG
>DATIQP010000225.1:0-5878 GCA_035470765.1 Polyangiaceae bacterium
CATGCAGGTCATGTTCCGGCGCCCGCTCACCATCGAGGGGCGCAAGTCCGGCGAGCCCTACGAGCACGGCCGCCCCGAGATCGATCCCGCCGGCCGTCGGGTCTTCGTCGGCTCGTCCGATCGCGGCCTTTACGCCATCCGCGCGTTCGACGGCAGCAGCATCTGGCGCTTCGAGACCGCCGGCATGGTGCAGAGCGAGCCGCTCTACGATCCGGATCTCGACGTCGTGTACTTCGGCTCCAACGACGGAGCGCTCTATGCGGTGCACGCCGCGGACGGCGCGCTGCTCTGGCGCTACAACTGCGGCAGCGAAATCTGGCGCAAGCCGGTGCTCTCCGGCGACGCGCTGATCTTCGTCAACGCCTCCGATCAGGTCTTCGCGGTCGACCGCGCGACCGGCAAGACGCGCTGGCAGATCAAACGAACGCCCGCGCTCGGGATGGAGATCGGCGGCTACGGTGGCCCCGCCATCGACGGCGGCCGGGTCTACATCGCGTACTCCGACGGGCACGTCGGCGCGTACGACGCCCGTGACGGCGCCGAGAAGTGGCTCGTCGACCTGTCCGCCGAGGCCGAGCAGTCGCTCGCCACGACGGGCGAGACGCAGCGCTACCTCGACGTCGACACGACACCGCTCCCGCTCGAGGTGAACGGCGTCGGGCCGGTGGTGCTGGCGGCCAGCTACGCGGGCGGCGTCTACGCCCTCGACGCGACCAACGGCTCCCGGGTCTGGGCGAACAACGAGGCCCGCGGCGTGCACACGCTGACGCCATGGTTCGAGCGCGCGCACGCGCCCAACCCGACCGGCCCCGATCGCAACGGGCCGTGGGTGCCTGCCAAGGAGATCGTCTTCGCCTCGAGCGCGGGCACCGGCCTGTGGGCCCTCGACCCGCAGACCGGCCGCAAGATCTGGCGCCTGCCGGTCCCCGAGGGCGGGCTCACGGCACCCGTGCCGGTGGCAGGCGCCATCGCCGTGGGGACGACACGCTACGGGCTGTTCTTGCTGTCGCCCGTGAACGGCCGCGTCATCGACGCGATCAACCTCGACTCGGGCTTCGCCGAGACGCCGGCCGCGTACGGCAACCGGCTCTACGCGCTCAGCAACGCCGGCACGCTGCTCGGCCTCAGCATCGATCCGCCGCTCCTCGCGCGCCGCTAGTCTCGGTCAGCGGCACCAAGTAGGTGCTCGGGCGAAAAAGGGGCAAGAACCAGCGACCAGGCTCGTTCAAAAATGCGCATAAGATGTATTATGTAAACTCGCGCGAAACGGCGAGCCGGGCCCGGGGGTCGCCCGGCGGGTCGTTTTGGGAGCACGTCCCGCCCTCTCGTACGTAGTCTCGGCAGATGACCTGGGTCGCGCTCGTCGGGCCGGAGATCGAGGAGAACCTCAGCCTCCGCTACATCGCCTCGTCGCTCCAGGCGGCCGGCGTCCGCGTCGAGCTCGTGCCGTTCAACCAGGAAGCCGACTTCGGGACCGCGCTCGCCGCGGTCGTGTCCGCGCCGGAGCCGCCCGCGCTGGTCGGCATCTCGCTGGCCTTCCAGTGGCGCGCGCGGGACTTCCTGGCGCTCGCCGTGGCGCTGCGCGAGTCCGGCTACCGCGGCCACATCACCATGGGCGGCCACTTCGGCACCTTCGCGGCCCAGGAGATCCTGGCGGATTTCCCCGAGGTCGACTCCATCGTGCGCCAGGAGGCCGAGGAGACGGTCGTGGCCCTCTGTCGGGCCCTGGAGCAGAATACGGCGCTGACGGCCATTCCCGGGCTGGCGCTGCGCGACGGCGACCGCATCGTCATGACCGCTCATCCGCCCCTGCCCGACTTATCGAAGTTGCCGAGGCCCGATCGGCGCGGCGAGCCGGCCTCGTGCTTCGGCCACGGCATCGCACCGCTCGTCTCCAGCCGCGGCTGCTACGCCAACTGCAGCTTCTGCTGCATCGCCGCGTGGCACGAGCAGAGCCTGCCCGGCAAGCGCTACCGCGTGCGCGAGGTGGACGATGTCGCCGACGAGATGGTCGAGATGCAGCGCCAGCGCGGCGTCGACGTCTTCGTCTTCCACGACGACAATTTCTTCGTCCCCGGCCACCGCCACAACAAGGAGCGGTTCCACGCCCTGGCCGACGCGCTCGAGCGCCGCAAGATCGGCCGCTTCGCCACGGTGGTCAAAGCCCGGCCGACGGACTGCGACCCCCAGGTGTTCTCGGTCCTGCGCGACAGGCTGCACTGCATCCGCGTCTACATCGGCATCGAGACCGACGCCGACCAGGGCCTCCGCACGCTGCGCCGCTGGGCGAAATCGAGCCAGAACCACGACGCGATCGACATGGTGCGAGAGCTCGATCTCTACACTTGCTACAACATGCTCATCTTCGATCCGGACACGACCGTCGAGAGCCTCCGCACCAACATCGAGTTCTTGCGGTACGCGCCCGAGTACCCCTCGAATTTCGGCCGCGTGGAGCTCTACGCGGGCACGCCGCTGCTCGCGCGCATGCAGGCCGAGGGGCGCGTGCGCGGCGACTGGCTGCAGTGGGACTACGACCTCGGAAGCCCCGAGGTCGAGCGCATCTTCGCCCTCGCGATGGAGTGCTTCATGCCGCGCAACTTCGGCAACGACGCGCTCTCGAACCGCATCATGGGCACGCGCTTCGACGTCGAGGTGAGCCGGCACTTCTACCCCGAGCTCTACGATCCGGCCTGGCTCGCGGAGGGCAAGGCGCTGACGCGCGTGCTGATGCTCGACGGCGCCGGCGCGCTCGAGAAGATCGTCGAGTTCGTGGAGCGCCGTGGCCCGGCCAGCGAAGAGCGGGCGTTCGTTGCCGAGCTCTCGGCCCAGCTCCGCGCCACCGAGCGCGTGGTGCGCGAGCGGTGCAAGGCCCTCGCCCGCGAGCTCATGGCGCGGATCGGTCGCGGCCGGCCCCTCACCGAGCTGGGCGGCGACGTAGCCACGCCCTTGCAGACGCAGCGCACCGTGGGGACGAGCGTCGTCCTGGCGCACTGAGTGACAAGGAGATCGGGAGCGTGAACCAAGAGCAACCCAAGGGACCGCGGAAGCTGCAGATGCTCCCCGAGGTGCTGCCGGCGCCGACGCCGGCGGAGCCCGGGAGCGACGTCCGCGGGCGGACCGTGGCGCACATGCGGCGGATGCTCGCCACCGCGAAGATCCCCTGCTCGGCGGCTGGCGCCGCCATGGTCGTCGCGGCGGCGGGGTGCACGCGGGAAGCGAGCACGGCCACGGTGACCATCCCCACGGCGTCCAACGCGCCGACCGGCGGGCCCACGAGCACGCTGCCTCCCCTGCACTCCGCGACCGCGGCCGCGACCGCGACGGCGGCGCCCACCGCCACGCCCGACGTCGGCTACGCCGTCGTCGACCCCATGCCCGCTCCGGCGCGCTGCCTGGGACTGGCGCCCGCGTCGAAGGCGGCGGCCGTCCTCAAGCGCGACGGGGCCAACGGGCACGTCGTCGAGGTGTCGCTCGCGCTGGCGACGACCGGTGCCTGGCGAGGGTCCGCATTCGACACCTCGAGCCCGCCCTCGGCGTGGGGTGGCCAGCTGGTCTCGACGAGCTTCAGTGGCGCCTCGGTCGTCGTGCGCATCCGGCCGGCCGTCCCGGCGGGCGCGACCTCGACGAGCGCCTCCGTCGGCGTCTCGTTCGCGATCTCCTGCTCGGCGGGCAACGGCAGCGTGAGCGTGACGGCGACGGTCCCCGTGCCCCCCAAGGACGGGGCCAAGCTCACGCTCAACGTCGCGGATTACTGAGGTCCCCGAGGGCGCCGCGGACGATCGGAGACACCGCGTCGCTCGTGGTGCACCAGAGCTGGTGCGCCGCGCGCGTGGCGCCGACGTAGAGGGTGTGGCGGGCCTGCGAGTTGTCCGGATAAGACGAGGCGTTGACGTCGAGCAGGACGACCTCGTCGAACTCGAGGCCCTTGGTTTGCCGGACGTCGGTCACGTCGAATCCGGGCTCCCAGGTGAAGTCCTGCTTGGTGACGCGGCGGACGTTGGGCACCTCGGCGCGCAGCAGCCCCTCGTAGTAGATGTCGGCCTGAGGGCCGAAGCGCGAGAGAAGGGCGACGTTCGCGTCCGGCGACTCGACCGCGAGCTGGCGGAGAGCGTCGGCCAGGAAGGCGACCGCCTCCCCCGGAGAGACGAACTCGAACAGCTCGACCGGCGGCCCGTGGCGGGTCGCGATCGGCTCGGCCTCGTGCGCGTAGGGTCCGAGCACCCCCCGCGCGAAGCTCGTGATCTCCGCCGTCGACCGGTAGCTGACCTTGAGCGGCGCGAGCTGCATGTGCGGCACGCCCAGCTCGTCGAGCAGGCCGTTCCAGTCGAACTCGGTGCCGTCGGCGTGGAGGTCTTCTCCCGCGAGCATGCGCTGGGCCGTGTCCCCCGCGAGGGTGATGCACTGCTCCTTGTCGCAGAGGTCGACGAGGACGCGCAGCTCGATCGGCGAGGCGTCCTGTACCTCGTCGATGAACAGGTGCGCGAACCGGATGGGCGAGCCGTCCGGCGCGAGCACCGGGCCGCGCAGCAGCTGCCAGAGGCGGAGCAACAGCGCGTGGTCCTCGAGATCGAGCGTGGGGTGCTCGCCGTCGCGCTCGCCCTCCGAGCGTACCCGCGCCTGCCGCACGCACCACGAATGCACCTGATCGAGCTGGCCCGGCCCGAAGCCGGGGACGTTCGCGAACGTCTCGCCGAGCCGCTCGCGCGAGGTGGTGAGCTCGTCCCAGGCGTGGACGACCGCGCGTGGCCCCAGGCGCGCTTCCGCGACGAGCTTCTCGAGCGCGGAGCGCGTCACGTCGGGCAGCCTCGCGGGGCTGGGCTCGAGCCGTCGCTTGCCCGCGAGCCACTGCCCGAGCGCCGCCACGCGCGCGTCCGGCGTGGCGAAGCTCGCGAGCGCGTCCCAGGCCCGGATGGCGAGGTCGCCTTCGGGCCAGCGCTTCATCGTGTCGCGCAGCCGGGCGTCCGCCGAGGCCATGGCCTCCGCCTGCAGGACGATCATCGCCTTGAGCATCGCCGGGTGGCTCTTGGCGCGCGCCACGACCGGCGGCGTCGTGTCCGAGACGGCCAGCGGCATCTTGGGGAGCAGATCGGGCAGGACGCGCCGCGCGAAGCGGGCGAACGTCGTGATGGCGACGCCCTCGACCCCGAGCGACGGCAGGACGCGCCCGACGTAGTGGCGCAGCGCCTCGTTCGGGACCACGACCAGGATGCGGTCCGGCCGGAAGCGGCGCGGGTCGGCCGCGGCCAGATACGCGGCGCGGTGCAGGCCGACGGTCGTCTTGCCCGAGCCGGCGCTGCCCTGGATGGCCACGAGGCCCGAGCTCGGCCGAGTGATGAGCGCGAACTGCTCGGCGTCGAGCATCGCCGCGATCTCGGGAAGATGCCTGTCCTGCCGGGGCTGGAAGTCCGCGCCGATGCCCAGGCGCGGGGCCTCGCCTTCCGGCCGAGCGACCACGAGCTTGGAACGGTGGGCCGCGATGCGGGACCAGCGGCCGCCCGTGTTCACGAAGACGCCCTGCGGGGTCGCCACGCGCACGAGCTGGCCGTTGGCGATGGCGACGTTGCGGCGCGCGAGCACCGTCCCCTCCACCATGCGGTCGCCGAGCTCTTCCTCGTAATCGTCGCCTTCTTGATACCGGTAGTAGATCTTGCTCACCGGCGCGTGGCGCCAGTCCACGATACGGATGCCCGCGGCCGAGTCGACGTAGGAGCGCGCGCCGATGAGCACGTCCCGTCGCTTGCCGTTCTCGACCAGGCGCAGGTGCGCGAAGTACGGCGCGCGAAGATCGATCGACCCCTCCTGCCCGCGGCCCCGCTGGGCGCGCAGCGCGCCGAGGTTGTGCATCTGCTCGAACAGGGCCGGCAGGTCCTCCGGC